>JADLEN010000216.1 GCA_020846105.1 Chitinophagaceae bacterium
GAAGTGCGTATGGGTAAAGGTAAAGGTAGCTTAGAGTATTGGGCAGCAGTTGTTAAGCCAGGACGTATCTTATTTGAGATAGAAGGAGTATCAGCAAAAGTAGCTCAAGAAGCAATGGCTTTAGCAGCACAAAAATTGCCAATTGCAACTAAATTTGTTACACGTAGAGATTACGCAGAAGCTTAAGTTTTTGCAATACCCCAGGTTCCGAAATAATATTTTTTAAAAATATTGTTTGTTTCTAGTAAAAATTTAGTGACAAACATTAATAAATACAAATAACAATGGCAAAAAAAGCAAAACAAGACGATTATCGTTCACTCGATGGTCAAGGCTTAGCCGATAAGGTAGCAGAAACTGAATTGCAGTTGAAAAGACTAACATTCAGCCATGCTGTGAATCCGATAGAAAACCCGCTTACTATTCGTTCACTCCGCCGCGAAGTAGCTCGTCTTAAGACTGAGCAAACTCAAAGAAAAGCAGGTATCTAAAATTAATATTTTAAGAGATGTCAACTACGATAGTAAGAAAAAGTAGAAAATCACGTATCGGTATCGTTCGCAGCGACAAGATGGCCAAAAGCATCACGGTTGCTGTAGAACGTAAAATAAAGCACCCGCTATACGGAAAATTCGTTAAAAAAACGACCAAATTTATGGCGCACGATGAAGAAAACAAAGCCGGTATCGGTGATGTAGTGCGCATTATGGAAACACGCCCTTTGAGTAAAAACAAATGCTGGCGTTTAGTAGAAATTATTGAAAAAGCTAAGTAATCTTATTTAAAGATGATACAACAAGAATCTAGGCTCAGTGTAGCCGACAACAGTGGTGCCAAAGAAGTATTGTGCATTCGCGTGTTGGGAAACTCAGGTCAAGTTTATGCAGGTATCGGCGATAAAATCGTAGTTACTGTTAAAGACTCTATCCCTGGTGGAAATATGAAAAAGGGCACTGTTTCAAAAGCAGTAATTGTACGTACCAAAAATAGAATGCGTCGTAAAGATGGTTCTTACATCAATTTTGATGACAATGCGGTAGTGTTACTTAACAACTCTGATGATCCTCGTGGTACTCGTATTTTTGGCCCAGTTGCACGTGAATTACGTGACAAGGGATATATGAAAATTGTTTCCCTCGCACCAGAGGTATTGTAAAAAATATGTCGTACCTTCGCAGCCCATTTGGAAAACGCAGGTGTAACAACTTAATAATATAAGCAGTGAAAAAAAGATTTCAACCTAAATTTAATATCAAGAAAGGCGACAGCATTGTTGTAATCGCTGGTGATGATAAAGACCGCAGCACCCCACGTATCGTGCAAGCTGTATATCCTCAAAAGGGCCTTGTGCTTATTGAGGGTGTAAATATCATTACAAAGCACTTGAAACCAAACGCTCAAAATCCTCAGGGCGGTATTGTAAAGCTAGAAGCACCTATCAACCTTTCTAACATTATGTTGTGGGATGCTAAAGCAAAACAACCATCTCGTATCAAACGTAGTAAATCGGAAACTGGATGGGTTCGTATTTCTAAAAAAACAGGTGAGGTAATTAAATAATGGCAACAGCAACATATACCCCAAGATTACAGTCTAAATATAAAGACGAAGTTGTACCAGCTTTAATGAAAAAGTTTGGTTACAAATCAGTAATGCAGTGTCCTCGTTTGGTGAAAATTTGTTGGAACCAAGGCGTTAAAGGATCTACTTCTGATAAAAAATTGATTGATGACGCATTGAATGAAATGACCAATATAACTGGTCAAAAAGCAGTTGCTACATTGTCAACAAAAGATATTTCTAACTTCAAATTGCGTAAAGCAATGCCTATTGGTTGTCGCGTTACATTGCGTAGCACTAATATGTACGATTTCTTAGATCGTTTTGTAGCGGTATCTCTACCACGTGTTCGTGATTTCAAAGGTATTAGTGATAAATCATTTGATGGCCGTGGAAATTACACAATGGGTATTACCGAACAAATTATTTTTCCTGAAATTAATATAGATAAGCTTAGCCGTATTACAGGTATGGATATTTCTTTCGTTACTACAGCCCGTACTAATGAAGAAGCTTATGAATTATTGAAAGAATTAGGAATGCCTTTCAAAAACATTAAAAAAGATAATAACTAATAATGGCAAGAGAATCGATAAAAGCACGCCAACGCAAACGCGAAAAGATGGTAGCTCAATACGCTGAAAAGCGTGCTGCACTTAAAGCTGCAGGAGATTATGCTGGTTTGGATTTGCTTCCAAAAAATGCATCACCAGTACGTCTTAAAAACCGTTGCCAATTAACCGGTCGTCCAAAAGGTTACATGCGCTACTTCGGTATGTGTCGTAATATTTTCCGCGATATGGCTTTGGACGGTAAAATACCTGGCGTAAAGAAAGCTAGCTGGTAAAATCAGCAAATTTTTAGTTTCTAAGTCAGTTATTTATACTGAAACTCGAAACAATTATTTAATTTTTAAAGAACAAAACTTAAAATGGTAACAGATCCAATCGCAGATTTTTTAACTCGTATTCGTAATGCCCAAATGGCACAACATCGTATAGTTGAAATTCCTGCTTCTAATGTTAAAAAGCGTATTACTGAAATTCTTTACGACAAAGGTTATATTTTGAAGTATAAATTTGAAGATGATAGCAAACAAGGTTTAATAAAAATAGCCCTTAAATATGATGAAGCTACCAAAGAGCCTGCAATCAGAACTCTTGAGCGTGTAAGCCGTCCTGGTCTTCGTCAATATGCTAAACCTTCTGAAATTCGTCGTGTGATGAACGGTCTAGGTGTTGCAATCGTTTCTACTTCAAAAGGTGTAATGACTGATAAAGAAGCTCGTAATCAGAATGTTGGTGGTGAGGTTTTGTGCAACATTTTCTAATTCATTTTCAATATAAAGTCCTATACATTAAGCCCCACATCCTATACAGGCTGACCGGTTAGGCAATATTTTTAATCATTTTACAAATAACAGATCATGTCACGTATAGGCAGAAAATTAATACCCGTTGTAGCTGGCGTTACCCTTAAAGTATCTGCTACCAATGAGGTGACTGTAAAAGGTCCAAAAGGCGAATTGAAATTACTTGTTGATAGAGATATCAAAATTGAAGAAAAAGACGGAAACATTGAAATTTCTCGTCCTACAGATCAGATTCGTCATCGTGCTATGCACGGTCTGTATCGTTCACTTATTGCCAATATGGTTATTGGTGTTACTGAAGGTTTCAACAGAACGCTTGAATTAGTGGGTGTGGGTTATCGTGCTACTGTTACAGGTCAAGAAATTGATTTGGCTTTAGGATATTCTCATAATATTATTTTGCAATTGCCAAAAGAAATTTCTGCAGTCGCTACTGCTGAAAAAGGTAAAAATCCAACTATCACATTATCTTCTATCGATAAACAATTGATAGGCCAAGTAGCTGCAAAACTGCGTAGTTTACGTAAACCAGAGCCATACAAAGGTAAAGGTGTTCGTTACTCTGATGAGATTGTTCGTCGTAAGGCTGGTAAATCTGCAGGTAAATAATTAATAATTAAATCTTTTCGGTAGCTCAGTGATATAGCTGAAGCCCGTAACAATAAAAAAACTTAAACAATGTCTTTAGATCATAAAGTTGTTCGTCGCCAAAAATTACGCTGGCGCATACGTACCAAAATTAATGGTACTGCTCAAAAACCTCGCTTGTCTGTTTTTCGTAGCAACAACGATATTTATGCACAATTAATTGATGACACTACTGGTGTTACCTTGGTAGCTGCTAATTCTCGTCAAAAAGATATTACTGCTACAGCCGGCAACAAAGTTGAAAAGTCTGTATTGGTAGGTAAATCTCTTGGAGAAAAAGCTAAAGCTTTAGGTCTTACTACTTGCGTTTTCGATCGCGGTGGTTACCTTTATCACGGTCGTGTAAAAGCTGTGGCTGATGGTGCACGTGAAGGTGGTTTAATCTTCTAATTTTAATTTAATAATTTTTTTATAAACCACCTGGTTTGTAAAACACATAAATACACAAAATAAAATGTCTAAGACACAATTAAATAGAGTAAAATCTGGAGAGTTAGAACTACAAGAAAAAGTAGTATCTATCAATCGTGTTGTAAAAACAACAAGTGGTGGTCGTACTTTCAGCTTTTCTGCTTTGGTAGTCGTTGGTAATGGTAACGGTGTTGTAGGTCAAGGTCTAGGTAAGGCAAAAGAAGTACAAGAAGCGATTACTAAAGGTATAGACGATGCTAAGAAAAACCTTATTAAGGTTCCTATTATGCACGGTACTATCCCTCACGAGCAATCTGCTAAAGAAGGTGCTGCTAAGGTTATGATTCGTCCGGCTGCTGCAGGTACTGGTGTTATCGCTGGTGGTAGCATGCGTGCTGTGCTAGAAGCAGTAGGTATCACAGATATTCTTTCAAAATCTTTAGGTTCAGCTAACCCTCAGAATGTGGTAAAAGCTACTGTAGTGGCTTTGAGCAAATTACGTGAACCAATTGCTGTTGCTAAACAACGCAACATCAGCTTGAAAAAAGTTTTTAACGGTTAAGATTTATTAGCAAAAGCTAATTGATAAAAATAGATAATCATGTCAAAAATTAAAGTAACTCAAATAAAAAGCGGTATTGATCGCCCTGAATACCAAAAGCGCACTCTTGTAGCTTTGGGTTTGAGCAAAATCAATAGAAGCGTAGAAGTAGAAGCTACTCCATCTATTTTGGGAATGGTACGCACTGTATTCCATTTGGTAAAAGTAGAAGAAGCTAAATAATTTTTTAATCAATTTGCGAGCGGTTTTACATCCCGCGCAAGTTTCAAATTTGTAACAATACAATGCAATTACACAATCTAAAGCCTGCAGAAGGCGCAGTACATTCAAGAAAACGTGTTGGTCGTGGTGAAGGTAGTGGTGGTACCACTGCTGGTAAAGGTAACAAAGGACAACAATCACGTACCGGTTATCAAAGTAAAAAAGGTTTTGAAGGCGGACAGATGCCAATTCAGCGTCGTATGCCCAAAAGAGGTTTTAAAAATAGAAACCGCGTAGAATATACCGTTTTCAATCTTGGTCAATTAGACACTATCATTGCCAAGTTTGAGATTAAAGAATTTAATCTTGACAACTTGTACGTTAGTGGTCTTATCAGCCGCACTGCTTTAGTTAAGATCTTAGGTAACGGAGAGCTTAGCAAAACAGACGTCAAATTTGTTGTAAATGCTATCAGTGATAAAGCAAAAGCAGCAATCGAATCCGCTGGCGGCACTGTTGAAATACTATAAGTAATTTTTTTTCAAAAAGACGCATTTGTATAAGTGCGTCTTTTGTCGTTTATTCGCATTTATTTTTATCAATCTGCATCACCTCATTTATAATAACATCCTGTGAAGAAATTTATCGAAACGCTTAAAAACATCTGGAGCATTGAAGAGCTTCGCAAGCGTATCCTTTTTACCCTTACACTTATACTCGTATATCGTGTAGGTTGCTACATTACCCTACCTGGTATCAACCCTATCATCTTAGATGCTAAGGGTGGTGGTGGCCCCGAAGGTTTGCTTGGCTTGTTTAATGCCTTTGCCGGTGGTGCATTTAGTCGTGCATCTATCTTTGCATTGGGTGTTATGCCTTATATCTCTGCCTCTATCTTTATGCAGCTTGCAGGTATTGTTATTCCTCAAATAGCCAAGTTGCAGAAAGAAGAAAGTGGTCGTCGCACTGTCAATCAATACACTCGTTACCTCACGGTTATCGTTACCGTATTCCAAGCAAGTGCTTATGTAGCTTACTTACGTGGCCCAGAGTTTTCACAAGCTTTGATTCCAGACTTCTCACCATTCATGTTTTGGCTCACTACAGTAGTAGTACTTACAGCAGGTACTATGTTTGTAATGTGGCTTGGCGAAAAAATCACAGACAAAGGTATCGGTAATGGTGTTTCTATCCTTATCATGGTAGGTATCCTAGCGCGCCTCCCAACATCCCTTACACAAGAGTTCTTCGCTCAAAGTGGTAGTGGCGGTAGCGGTTTACTTATCTTCTTGGTAGAGATGGTTGCTTTCGTAGGCGTTATCGTAGGTCTTATTATGCTTACCCAAGGTGTACGTAAAATACCACTAAACTATGCTCGTCGTATTATCGGTAGCACCAACGCTGCCAAAGATATCGAAGGTGGTGCACGCGATTTTATTCCATTGAAAGTAAACTCTTCAGGTGTAATGCCTATTATCTTCGCACAAGCCATCTTGTTTATCCCAGGTACTATCATGGGCTTTACCAAAATGACTGCCGACGGTGCCGCTGGTAGCTTTATGAGCTCCCTTACAGACAATGCATCTTTCTCCTACAACGTCGTATATGCACTACTTGTTATCGCATTTACCTACTTCTACACCGCGCTTATCTTTAACCCTACAGAGATGGCCGACAACCTAAAACGCAACAACAGCTTTATACCAGGTATCAAACCCGGTGAGCCTACTGCCAACTTTATCGCTACCGTTATGGACCGTATCACCCTTCCCGGTGCAGTATTCCTAGCTATAGCCGGTATACTGCCAGGTATTGCTACAGCACTAGGCGTGTCGCGCGGTTTTGCCGACTTCTTCGGTGGCACCTCAATGCTTATCGGTGTAGGCGTTATCCTCGATACCTTACAACAAATAGAAAGCCACCTACTCATGCGCCATTACGATGGCCTTATGAAAGGCAGCCGCGTACAAGGCCGCACAGCCAGCTCCGCAGTTATTTAACCCTAAATAAAAATTTTCCTACTTGTAGATGATACATATCAAAACACTAGAAGAAATAGAAATACAAAGAAAATCTGCCTTAATGGTAAGTGCCACCCTTACACAGGTGGCATCTTTGTTAAAGCCCGGTATCACCACACTATCCCTAGATACCATGGCCGAAGCCTACATCCGCGACAACGGAGGCATACCCTCATTCAAAAACTACGGCCCCAAAGGCCACACATTCCCATTCTCCCTTTGCATCTCTGTAAATGACGCAGTAGTGCACGGCTTCCCCAACACCCGCGAGCTACGCGATGGCGACATCATATCCGTAGACTGCGGCGTGTATATGAACGGTTTTCACGGCGACTCCGCCTACACATTTGCCATAGGCAACGTAGCCCCAGCCACCCTACAACTCCTGCGCGTCACCAAAGAATCCGTGTACCGAGGCATAGCCGCCGCCGCAGACGGCAACCGCGTAGGCGACATATCCTACGCCATAGAGCAATACACCAACGGCCAGCACGGCTACGGCATCGTACGCGAGCTAGTAGGCCACGGCGTAGGCCGCAACCTCCACGAAGACCCCAACGTACCCAACTACGGCCGCCGCGGAGACGGCAAGCGCCTCAAAGAAAACATGGTACTAGCCATAGAACCAATGATAAACCTTGGCACCCGCAACATAGACCAGCTGCCCGACGGATGGACCATCACCACCGCCGACGGCAAACCCAGCGCCCATTTCGAGCACACCACCTGGGTGCGCAAAGGCCAAGGCGAGCCACTCTCCTCCTTCCTACCCATAGAAGCCGCCGAGCGTGCCAACCCCGAGCTAGCCTCTGACCATTACCAATAACACACAACCCCCACAGCCCAGCCCCCAACGCTGGGCTTTTTGCCGCCCCCAGGCACAGCCCCCCCTTTTTCTTCTCTTGGGCGATTAAGCTTCTGTCTCCTTCGTTAAGCTTTGGGTCTCGGGCTGTTGCTTGTACTCCGCCCCAAAGCCACCGCCGCAAAGGCTTCAGCGGGGTACAGCTGCCATCCCGCGCAGGTTGGGCTTTGGCTGCTGCTATTGGGCTTTTCCCTTCCGAACGGATTCATCCGGGCGGGTACATGCGAAATTCCCCTCCTTTGGAGGGGTGTCCGCAGGACGGGGTGGTTGTACGCCACCGCAACCCCACCTCACGCTGTCATTCCGTAGGCATCTGTAGCGCACATAGCACACCAAGTGCCAGAGCCCTACGGGATGACATAAGCATGTAAAGATTACATGCTAAAAAGTTATTAGCCTTGCCCCCAAAAACAAAAAAGCCAACTAGCCTTGCGACCAATTGACCTCTTTCATTAAACACATTCACCACATTCACCACATTGCCCACATTGCCCACATTGCCCACATTATCCCTGCTGTGGCGGTGGTGCTGGCGTATTGTCCTCTGGCTGCCCACTGTGCGTAGCCAGCAGTACATTATACTGGTCTATAAGATTGTTTATTTCGTTCACCGTTTTACCCCAAGGGTTTATGCCGTTGTTGATAAGGTGGTAGGCACCAATAGTATCGCGCAGGGTATAATACCTTTGGGCTGCCTCTACGCGCTTTTCGAGAATAGTATTGGGGTTTCTTGCCGCTACCTCGGTGTTGCGCGCCATATATTGGGTATGAAATAGGTCGTTAGCCGTTTGCAACTCCGTCTTCCAATCGTCCAACTGTAGCTCGGCAACGGCTGCCATTAGCTCGGGCAGCGTATCCCAATCTTGCAATATGTTTTTGATACTTGCCGTTTCGGCAATAAGGCTTTGCTGCGCAATGCTGCCGCTGTACAAGCCCAAATTGTCTATTATAGACACGCCCGCAGCACGCTTGGCAGGGTCGTAGTGGTATCTGTAGGCATCTGCCATGCCACGGATGCCTATAATGGCATCGTCGCGGCGGCGGTCTAAAGCTTGCAAAATAGGCGTGATGTCGCTGCCTTGGTCGGTGGCATAGAGTATGCTCAGCTCGTTTTGTGTCGTTACAAATTCGTTGAAGGGTAGCGTAACCTGTAGCGTGGCAGGGTTGTTGGCAGTTACAATGTCTATAATATCGGTGTTGAATTGTACCGCTTCGCCATTGCGCAAATCTTTCAAATTTATTCCGTTAAATTCCATAATTGTAGATTTTTTATTTTTTTTGAGTAAAATATAGTGCTTGGTGGGAGTTGGTGCCTCAAAATAAGAGATTTTGGGCTTTCCCTATGGGTGGTTTTGTTCAAAATCTCATATTTTGAGCTTTCCCTACCTGTGGAAGACCCGTTTTTTCATATTTTGGGCTTTCCCTGCTTCGGGTATTGTTCAAAATCTCGTATTTTGAGCTTTCCCTACCTGTGGGCGACCCGTTTTTTCATATTTTGGGCTTTCCCTGTTTCGGGCATTGTTCAAAATCTCGTATTTAGCGCTTTCCCTACGCGTGGGCGACCCATTTTTTCATATTTTGGGCTTTCCCTACCTCTGGGCTGCTTCGCTTGCTCAGATTTTGAAGCTTAGCGCTGTGGTGGTGCGTGTATATGTGCTAGTAGCTGCATTTTTACCTAATCTTATAAATGACGAACGCTGTAATTTGTAGGTTAAATGTAGTAATTATTATAGCTCATGCAAGCTTTTGGGCAGAAATATTTTTATCATTTGCCTTTGTTAATGGTTTTTGATTATTTTTAAGGTCTAAAAACACCCAAACTATGAAAAAACGAATCAAGTTGCCCTTCGCAAAGTTTCCCTTCGGGGGATTTAGGGGGCTTATCGCCCTTAGCGCGATATTATTGCTACAAAGCAGCGCAGCCTCAGCCCAAACTTGGCAATGGGCAACAGCTGCAGGCTCCAAAAACATCAACAACAAAGCAGATAGACCTGTAGATTTAGCTACCGATGCCAATGGTAATTCTTATTTGCTTTCAAAAGTACATTCTAAGGAAATCTATGTTGGCAGCAGCTCTATACCAGATGGACAGGGATTATCTACTTCTGTAATGACAATGTTGAGCAGCCTCGACAAAAATGGTAACTACCGATGGAGCAAAATAATTGGCGCAGCAGCTACGGATCCTAAAGAGATTAAGATTGTAAAAGACAAGGTGTATATGATGGGTATTGTAGGAACTTCCCCAGGCTATAAAGCAAACTATGATAAAGATTACACAACACCTTCCGATTATTATTCTGGGCAAAGCCTTGCCTGTTACGATACTAGTGGTAATTTTAAATGGGTGGTACGCCCGGATTCCGTAATTGGTATTGAACCCAATATTTATTTACCTATTTCCTTCGATGTAGATGATGTGGGTAATAGCTATATGTTGGTAACGATGCCACCAGGTAGTAAGATAATGGGTAGCAGTATGAGCATTCCTTCTACTGCTCCTTTTATAGGCTATGGCTTTTATGTGCTCAAATACAATCCTTCGGGTTCGTTACTTTCGGTTACCATGCTCAAAGATTTTTGTTATGCCCAAGGAAATCAAGGTGGTGTGGATAGGTACCGGTTTACCCTAAACAAACTCACTAATCAATATTATGTATATGGTGTGGCTGGTCAAAGCCTCGATTGGGACACGCTATACATCAAATCAAAAATTATTGAGAGTTCTTTATTTTTTGCAGCATTTGACAATGATGGAACTTATAAATGGGATGTTGGAGATGATAAAAATATCCTTGGCAATATTAGCATCAATGGTGCTAAAATAACAGCTACTGGCGACATCATTATAGGTGGAAGTGCGCGAAAAGACTTGACTTTTAATGGACACAAATTTGATAATCCTTTTTCGACTTCTACTACTCCCGGTGTTCCATTTATAATGAAAATGAGCAATACAGGTTCGCTAATATGGTGTAAGTCTGGAGGAGGAACAGGTTCTACACAAGCAGTCCTTACTTTTGCATTCGCTGCAAATGATAAGTATTCTGCTATTGGTGGTTTAAGTGGATTAAGGTTTTTCTTTGGCGACACTAAAGATTCTATCACAATCAATACAAGCACACAAGATGGTTGGTATGCCATTGTAGATAATAATAGTGGAAAAATGCTAAAAACAGGGTCTGCAAGTGGGGATGGTTTTTATGATGCCACTACAGTTTTAAACTTCAGTGGTAACGATTTTCTCATTGGTGGCTATTTTGAAAGTAGTAGTTTAAAGTTGGATGGTAGTTCGGTATCTGTAGGCCCTGCCAAGAGTGGCACCGATTTGTTTGTGGCAAAAATGAGTACCAACTCACTGTCTATCGAAGATAAAACAAGCAACCTTGTGAACATCAAAATCTACCCAAATCCTGCAAACGATGTAGTGAATATACGAGGCGCAGCCATCAGTAGCACTGTCGCGCTGTATGACATGCAAGGGCGTATGCTCAAGCGTGAGCTAATAAAAGCAAGCGATGCAAGCATCAATCTGCAAGAGCTTGCAAAAGGCAACTACCTGCTAAAAATAACCACCCAAGAAGGCGAAGAAGGCAGCGC
>JADLEN010000217.1 GCA_020846105.1 Chitinophagaceae bacterium
ATTGCCACGCAAAAAGTGCATGAGCAATACGGTGGTGTAGTGCCCGAAATGGCTTCTAGAGCACATATCCAAAATATAGTACCCGTAGTGGCAGTAGCCATGAACAATGCACAAATAAGTATGGAGCAGATAGAGGCAATTGCTTTTACGCAAGCGCCAGGCCTAATAGGCTCGCTACTTGTGGGAGCTAGCTTTGCAAAATCCTTGGCACAAGCAAGAGGCCTACCCATAATAGCAGTACATCACATGCAAGCCCACGTATTGGCACATTTTATAGACGAGCCCAAACCGCAATTCCCTTTTCTCTGCCTTACGGTTTCGGGTGGGCATACACAATTGGTATTGTGCAAAAGCCACCTAGACATGGCTATTGTAGGCGAAACAATAGATGATGCTGCTGGAGAGGCATTTGACAAGACGGCTAAAATGCTAGGGCTACCCTACCCTGGAGGCCCAATGATAGACAAGCTAGCAGCAGAAGGCGACCCTATGAAATACAGTTTTCCCATTTCGCAACTACCCAATTACCAATTTACTTTTAGTGGTCTGAAAACGGCAATTCTTTATTTTCTGCAAAAGCAAAAATAAGAGAATGAAAATTTTGTAGCAGAAAACCTTGCCGACATATGCGCATCGGTACAATACACGATTATTCAATCCTTGATAATAAAACTAAAAAAAGCGGCCAAAGATTTAGGCGTGCAGCACATTGGTATTGCAGGTGGCGTGTCGGCGAATACTGGCTTACGCAAAGCCGTGCAAGAGTTGGGCGAAAAAAATGACTGGCAAGTATACATTCCCGAATTTCAGTACTGTACAGACAATGCGGCAATGATAGCCATCACAGCCCATTACAAGCAGTTGCAAGGCCAATATGCAGACCTGACAGCAAGCCCATCGGCAAGAGAAAAATGGACCAATGGCTAACGATTATTTTCAGTTCAAAGGGTTTACAATTCATCAGGCGCACTGCGCAATGAAAGTGAGTACAGATGCCTGCATCCTTGGTGCGTGGACACCAATATTGCCCCATACTAAAAATGTTTTAGACATTGGAGCAGGTACTGGCTTGTTGTCTTTGATGCTTTGCCAACGGAAAAACGAATTGACAATAGATGCCTTAGAAATAGATGAAAACGCCTATTTGCAAGCTGTTCAGAATATTGAAGCATCAACATTTGCCAATAAAGTACAAGTACACCTTGCCGATGCAAAAACATGGCAAAGTCCAATGCAATATGATTTAATTATTTGTAATCCTCCCTTTTTCTCCAACAACCTCAAAGGCGAAAATGCAACAAGAAACCTTGCAAGGCACAACGACCATTTAGATTTTGAATCGCTGGCAGGTATTATAGATCATTATATTTCGGACAATGGATATGCAAGTATTTTGCTACCTACTACAGAAACGAATAATTGGCAAAAGGCAATTGAAAGTACTGTATTGAAAATGCAAAAGCATTTAATGATAAAGCCTTTTGAAAATAGCGAACCAAACCGTACCATTTTTATAATGGCAAAAAAGGCAACAAGCTACCAAGCCGAGGAATTGATTATTTACAAAGAACCAAAGATTTATACCGATGAATTTATAAAGATTATGGCTCCTTTTTATCTGTATCTATAGTTTGAGCAGCCTTGTTGGTAAAAAGTAAAAAGACAGAAATAACAATCCATGAAAGCCAAAAAATATAAAAGCCAAGATGCAAGCGCTCACCTGCCCAACGATGCGACAAGGTATGTGTGAAGTCTTGATAAGTTAGATACAAACCAACTACCGCTAAAAAAACGCAAACTAATTGTGTCCTAAATGCATGTTTGGGCAAAAGTTTTTTTTGTAATAGCAGCTGAAACAACAATAATATTATAAGCACCACAAAAACAAAGAGCGCACCTTGCCACCAAATTTTAAGGAAGCTATAATGCAAATATTTTTTCTTTAAAATAGACATAGATGCCCTAGCCAAAAAAGACATTTTGGAAAACAAAACACCTGAAATAATGGAGGACAACACTAAGAAAAAAACAAGTGTAAAATACTTTTTCATGGTCAAATAAATATTCTAAAAAATTTTAGAAACCAATGATTATTAATACAATAGAAACTATATCTTTGCTAGCATTTCAAATAATTGGCTCTGTAGTACAATGGATAGTATAAGAGTTTCCGAAGCTCCAGATCCAAGTTCGATTCTTGGCAAAGCCACTAAGCAAAAAGGACAATCATTTGTCCTTTTTTGCATTTTAAAACACCAAGCTTACTTCGTTTGATACAGTCACCACATCATCCTTAGATACTTCTCGCACATAGGCTTTGTAGGTGCCAGATGGCAAAGAAGATTTCACTGTAATATTTGTTACCTCGTGGTACGCTATCATTGCTTGGCTCAAGGCTACAAAATCAGCAATTGTAATACCATCGGTGTTGCAGATAGTGGAGCCAAAAGGAGTTAAAGGATAAGCGGCCACTTCAGCACCCGTTGCATCATTTACAATTAACTTTCGCTCTTTTATACGCATCGATACGCCATACAAATTTTCTGGAGTCACTGTCTCCGTTTCATGAATACCAAAATAGCCATAAAGATTGATGACCTTACAGCCGAAACCATCTGCTAAAAACGAATTGATATGTAAGTCTTTATTTACAATACGCATATCAGCCTTACTCAAATATTCGTTTGCCAAGAACGATTTATAACCAATCAAGGGCAAATCATTTATCATACAGCTGAAAACCAATTGCGGCAAATATGGGTCATTGGAAATTGCATTACGTGGCATTTCAAAACTTATCATACTATCATTAAGAATAGCAGCTGCCACGCTGAAAGTGTTGCCACTATTATCTATTGAAGCAAATTTGACAAGAATTGATTGCTCATTATCAAAGCCAGCACCATAAATAATGTGCTTGGCCCCTTCTATAGAAAAGATACCATTTTGGGCGTCATGTATATTATCGGGTCCGTTGAAATAACGTTGATAATTTATAGAAAAATTCCGAGTTGTAATAGTGTCGTAATTGCTAAATTGTGTTTCGACACCACGGGTTAGCGATACTCGGAAAACATATTTAGTATTGAAAGCGAGTTGGTTGATGAGAATTTTATTTGGATTTTCAAAGGCAACATCCTTCCAATCTACTGCCGCTAAAGTCTTCATTTGCAACTTAGCTACAATATCTTTTTGTCCATTATTAGCTACAAAAGACATCGTAGCTTCATTTCCCATTACTTGCAACGGAATAATTTTTACCTCTTGGGCATATTGCGCTAGACTGCTAGCATTATCGTTAGCATCTTTTTTTTTGCAGCCAGCCAAAAAGACAACAATAAAAATGGGGAGTAGAAAAAAAGTTTTATTCATGATGTAAATTATGAGTACAAATGTATCGATAATCAAATAAAAAAGCTTCAGTAGAAAACTGAAGCTTTTAAAACTATTTCTTTAAAGTATAATAACTATCCTAAATAAACCTTCAAAGCATTGCTGTAACGTGCTTTTTGAAGGCGTTTGATAGCGCGCTCTTTTATTTGACGGATACGCTCTTTTGTAAGATCGTATTTTTCGCCAATTTCTTCAATAGAAGGGCCTGCCTCGCCTTCTAATCCGAAATAAGCAGCCAATATTTCAGCTTCGCGAATGCTTAATGATTTCAAAATTCTACGAATTTCGGCGCGAAGTGAATCTTTCATTACATCGTCATCTGTGTCGCTGCTACCTTCCAAAAGGTCGCCCATAGCCACGTCTTCTGCTTCGTGCACTGGTGCATCTAAAGAAGTGTGACGTGTATTGCTTGTAAAAATGTTGGTTACCTCTGTTTCACTCATTTCGAGGATGTTGGCAAGCTCTTCGGTAGAAGGTTCGCGCTCATGCTCTTGTTCAAATGCTATAAATGCTTTGTTGGCTTTGTTGTAAGTGCCAATTTTGTTTTGAGGCAAACGCACCAAACGACCTTGCTCGGCTAGTGCTTGCAAAATAGATTGGCGAATCCACCATACGGCATAGGAGATAAATTTAAATCCTTTTGTTTCATCAAAACGTTGTGCTGCTTTTATCAATCCAAGATTTCCTTCATTGATAAGGTCACTAAGAGAAAGACCTTGGTGCTGATATTGCTTAGCTACCGAAACCACGAAACGAAGATTGGATTTTACCAATTTTTCCAATGCCCATTGGTCGTTCATTCTGATTTTTTGGGCAAGTGTTGTTTCTTCTTCGGGTGTGATCATTGAGATTTTAGAAATCTCTTGAAGGTACTTTTCTACCGCTTGGGAGTCACGATTGGTGATTTGGGTGGCAATCTTTAATTGTCTCATAGTTGTTTTTGAAATTTAAAATGATTTCAGCCTTAAAAGCCTTGTCAGTCTAGTTTATTAACGTCAAATACTATTCCTTTGTTTGATCTCTGCCATTATTA
>JADLEN010000218.1 GCA_020846105.1 Chitinophagaceae bacterium
AATACACCAAAAGTAGAGCAAACGGCATTGCAACCGCCTTCCATAGCAAGTTTTACAATATTTTCAGGATCAAAATAAATAGGATTTGGAGCGAAAGACGCGCCAGCACTGTGTTCTATACCTTGGTCTACAGGCAAAATAGATACATAACCTGTACCTGCAAGACGGCCGTGATTGTTCAACGCTTCGATGCTACGAAGGGTTTGGATATTACGGTTAGAGCTTGCCCAAACATCGTCAGTAAAGGTTGGCGATGGCATGTGCAACATTGATTTGTCAATAGTTGTACACTTGTGGTCTAAATAAAACGAGGCTTGATCGCCTAATAATTCCTGAATTTTTTGTGTTGCCATAGTATAAATTGTATGATGATTCTTTAAAAATAATTTTGCGAAAGTAAGGTATTTTGTTAATTTGACAATTGATTAATTTGGTATCCTATTAAAACGATACGCACATTGGAAATTAATCATTTCTTTACCTGCTATAATTCGGTGCTTCTTTTGTTATCACCACATTATGTGGATGACTTTCGGCCATAGAAGCGGTAGTAATGCGTACAAACTGCGAAATTTCTTGCAAGGTTTTGATGTCCTTGGCACCGCAATAACCCATACCAGCACGCAATCCGCCAACAAATTGTTGCATTATTTCATTTAGGTTTCCTTTGTATGGCACACGCCCCACAATACCTTCGGGAACAAGTTTTTTGATATCGGCTTCCACGTCTTGGAAATATCTGTCGCTCGACCCCTCTTTCATTGCCTCTACCGAACCCATTCCGCGATACGATTTGAATTTACGCCCTTCGTAAATAATTGTTTCGCCAGGGCTTTCTTCTGTACCGGCAAAAATAGATCCTGCCATCACGCAATTTGCGCCAGCAGCAATGGCTTTCACCATATCGCCCGTGTAGCGAATACCGCCATCGGCTATCACAGGAACGCCTGTTTTTTTCAGTGCATTTGCGGCTTCAATAATAGCAGTAAGTTGTGGTGCACCAGCACCTGTAACAATGCGTGTAGTGCAAATAGAACCTGGCCCCACACCCACTTTCACAGCATCTGCGCCAGCTGCAGCAAGGGCTTTTGCCCCTTCGGCAGTAGCAACATTACCAGCTATAACATTCAGTCCTTTAAACGTCTTTTTTATCAACTTCACCATATCTATCACACCTTTAGAATGACCGTGTGCCGAGTCTAAAGTAATAACATCTACTCCTGCAGCAAGTAGTGCAGATACTCTATCAAGCGAATCGGCAGTGATACCAACAGCAGCACCTACCACCAAGCGACCCATATTGTCTTTACAAGAGTTGGGGTGACTTTTGAGATTGATGATATCTCGGAAAGTAATTAAGCCTATTAATTTCCCTGACTTATCTACAATTGGCAATTTTTCAATTTTGTATTCTTCTAATATCTTTTCGGCTTTAGCCATATTAGTGCCCATTGGGGCGGTAACCAAATTGTCTTTGGTCATTATTTCGCTTACTTTTTTCTTTGCATTTTTTTCGAAACGCAAATCACGATTGGTAACGATGCCTACTAATTTTTTTGCAGAGTCGATAATGGGAATACCACCAATTTTATTTTCTTTCATCAGCTTCAGCGCATCGCCAACAGTAGCGGTGGGGCTAAGCGTGATGGGGTCGGTTATCAATCCCGACTCCGAGCGTTTTACTTTGCGCACCTGCTCGGCTTGCATTTCGATACTCATATTTTTGTGAAGCATGCCTATGCCACCTTCGCGTGCAAGGGCCATTGCCAAGCCAAACTCGGTAACAGTGTCCATTGCTGCCGAAACCATAGGTAAATGCAGTGTAATATCTTTAGTAAGTTGGGTGGTAATACTTACTTCGCGCGGAAGTATTTCTGAATAGGCGGGCATTAATAGTACATCGTCAAATGTGAGCCCCTCGCCGTAGAACTTAGATTTAGTTGCCATTTGCAAAAGTAAGGCAGCAAGAATAATTTTTCAAAAAAATGTTTTGTGAATATTAGTGCACGTCTTTTAAAATATTTTCAACGCCGCGTTGTTCTATTTCTTTGGTATTGTATTTTTTGTTTGGAGAAACTTTTAAATCCTTCTCTATTTTTATAACAGGCGCGCCTAAATCTTTAATATATCTTACGGGCACACCAGCCGTATGTTCCACTCTTGGCATTACTCTAATAATATTAAGCGCAAGCATTATCGTAATGCTATTAGATGCTTGCCAATTAATGTCTGCCAGAGATTTCTGATAAGGAAAATACCTTTCGGATTGTATCATCAATTGCACATTCTGATTGTGCAACAAATTTTGTGGAATATCTATTTCAAAACAACCTGATAAGTCGCTAAAAACTTGATTGACTAATGTGCTGCCTTCAAATAATTTTACTGGCAATGAAGCCGCTGCACTCCCCTTTTCATCTTTTACAAATCCAATAAGTTTTTGGCTTTTTATTTTTTGCTGCGCAACCATATTTTGCTTCGGCTTCAAAGGTGCTTTGGGCTGTGCCACAGCATCTTGCGCCAAAAACAAAGAAAATCCCAAGACCGCGGCAGCTATTTTTCCATAATGGTTTTGGCTAGGCACAGGCAAAGGAGTATCCAATTGCACGGCGGCAAATCGTCCACAAACCAATTGCTCTGAGTTGGCAAAAAAATGCCCTAATTCTTCTTCGCTCCAATTCCGAAAATCCCAAACTGTTTTACAACAATGGGTACAAAATTTGCCATTGGCTACGGTTTGCATTTCATCCAAATTCACTTCGCAAAGCTTTGGAATAGATACTGTGATTTTTTTGGTGGGCATAACAATTTTATTCAGGAAAATAAAGCTTCTTTAGTGCATTTATCCAAAGGTGTTTTTTTAAAGCTTCGTTTGTATTTATTTGCTCTAAAGCAAAGGTTG
>JADLEN010000219.1 GCA_020846105.1 Chitinophagaceae bacterium
AAGGCCTATATCGCCTATGCATTTATTTGTATCATCTGGGGCACCACTTACCTTGCAATAAGAGTGGCGGTGCAGCATTATCCACCTTTTTTGATGGCGGGTTTTAGGCAAGTAGTTTCTGGTATTATTATGTTTATCATCGCATTGGCTATCAATAAAAATGCAGACCTGAGTAAGCGAAACATAATTCAGCAGGGCACTATCGGCTTTCTGCTTATAACAGTAGGCAACGGGTTGGTAACCTGGGCAGAGCAATATATTCAGAGTGGCATTGCAGCTCTTATCTGCTCTACAATGCCTATTAGTGCCGTAATCATCAACATTATAAGAGGGAATGAAAAGCTACAAGCCAGGGTTATATTGGGTATGTTTATTGGTTTTTCTGGTGTAGCACTAATATTTATGGACAGTCTTCACCAAAACAACACTACAAACCAAACACTGTTTATAATTGGCATCATAGCTTTGTTTACCGCTACTTTTGGGTGGGCTTTAGGTAGTATTCTCAACAAAAAAAATGCACAAGCAAAAAACGGTTTTTTCAACTCTGGATTACAGATTTTTATAGGCGGTGCCTTGATGTTTTTGATAAGCCCATTTGTGGACAATTATGAAGGACTTGTGGTTTGGAATAAGGAAGGAATGAGTGCTGTGGTTTATCTTATCATTTTTGGCTCGGTGCTTGCTTATGCTGCATATATGTATGCGCTCAAAGTATTGCCTGTAGGCTTTGTGACCTCCTATGCCTATATCAATCCATTGGTGGCCGTACTACTGGGCAGTCTGATGCTCAATGAAGCGTTAAACGTTAATACACTTGCCGCTTTTGCTCTCATTATAATTGGGATATTTACTGTAAGAATGGGCTACAAAAAACAGATTGAAAAAGAAAAATTTGCTTAGAAAAGTCGTTAATACTTTTTAACCAACTAGCTCGCGCGCATTATTAAGGGCTGCCTCACTAGGCTCTTCGCCACCTATCATTTGTGCTATATTGAAAACTTTTTCTTCGGTGGCCAATACACGAACTTGCGTATTTATTTTACCATCCTTTCCCGCTTCTTTATATACATAAAAATGGGTAGAGCCTTTGGCAGCTACTTGTGGTTGATGGGTAATGCAGATCACTTGATGGTAAACTGCTAAATCTTGCAACAAAGCCGCAACTTTTCGGGCAGCCTCACCCGAAATACCCGTATCCACCTCGTCGAAAATGAGTGTGGGCAAATGTACAGCCCGGGCAATCAATGATTTGATACAAAGCGCTATTCTGCTCATTTCTCCGCCAGAAGCTGCCTTATTTACGGGTTGAAAATTACCACTCTTATTTGCATCTAATTGAAACACAATTTGATCTAAGCCACTAAATGTAGCCTGCTTCAACAAATTTAATGTAACCTTAAACTGAGCATTGGGCATACCTACATCGGCAAGCATTTTTGTAATTTCGAGAGACAATTTTGGTGCAATTTTTGCCCTGCTCTCGGTCAATTCTTTGCCTATGTGGTGTACTTTACTTAAAAGCTTTGCGTGTTGCTCTTCTAGCTTTGATATTGCTTCGTGAAGATTGAGGGTTGCGGCAAGTTCTTCACCTAATTGCTTATAAATAGCTATCAATTCATTGGTGCTTGTTACTGCATGTTTTTTCTGCAATTTCAGTCCAGCATCTAGCCGCTCTTCCAAAAGCTGCATTTGTGCCGGGTTGACGCTAATTTTACTTTCTAATAATTCTAATTCGCTAGCAATATCTTTGGCCTCGGCATAGATAGACAAAAGTCGCTCGTTGAGCGATTGTGCATCGGGCAGCAAGTCTGATATACTTTGTAATTGTTGTGCTTGGCGTTTTACTTCATTGGCCAAAGGTTGTTCTCCTTCGTCTAGTACAAACCTAGCTTGTTGCAGAATTGAAATTATTTTTTCGGATGCACTTAGCTGTTTGAGTTGTTGCTCGGTGTTTTCAATTTCATTTGGTGCAAAATTGAACTGTTCCAATTCATCAAAAAGAAATTGCTTGTAATCCACGTCCTTTTGCCATTGTAGTTGTTGTGCTTGCTTGCTTTTTAGCTCCTGCGTTATTTGCTGGTATTCGTCAAAGTTGGCTATATAACGCTTCTTTATTTCTTCATTTTGAGCAAGTACATCTACAACAAACAATTGAAATGCATCGTCTTCAATTGCGTGATTGTCAAACTGCTGATGAAGGTCTACAAGCAGTGCCGTAAGACTATTGAGCACTGTAAGATTTACTGGTGTGTCATTTACAAATGCACGTGACTTCCCAGAGCTATTAATTTCTCGACGAATGATGCATTGCTCTTCTTCGTCTAGCTCAGCAGCAAGTAAGGCCGATTTAAATTTGGCATTGTTGCTTATATCAAAACAAGCTTCAACCACACATTTTTGTTCTTTGTTGATGAGCACAGATGTATCGGCACGTTCGCCCAAAATGAGTGACATGGCCCCCAAAATGATACTTTTACCTGCACCAGTTTCGCCAGTTACGATATTCAAATGCCCATCGGGTTTGATATTCAACTTGTCGATAATTGCATAATTGTTGATAGAAAGCTGTACTAACATAACACCTAAAACCTACAGATTCTTTGACAAAAGCGCTAAAAATTGCGCTATTTATTGATAATAATTTGACCCTCATATTTCTGCCCTACCCCACTCACACGATAACCATTGAGCCTATAGCCAAACTTATTGTTGCTGCGCATAAAACATTTACCGCAGGCTACTTTTTCTACCGAAAAACCGCTCAATTTATATTTTTGGGCAGTATTAGTAATTTCAATTTCGTAATTATCGTCTATAGAGAGGTCACCAGTTTCTATATTAAAAGTACCATCACCGTTATCTTTTGCACCTGTTGTTATTTCATAGGCATTCACCAATTGGGTAAAGCCGGTAGGCCCATAGTAAGTATTAAGTATCAGGGTGTCTCGCATTTCCTCCGCATCAAAACCCTGCATTTTAATATTCTTAAAACTGAGGATAGAGCAAGTGTCATTGTTGGAGCAGCACGAACCTAAAAAAAGCAGTAAAGCCACTGTGAGTATCGAAAAATATTTCATTATTTATTGTTGATGTTTTTAAAAGTAAAATTACAGACCAATTCGTTCTTCTATCAGATAATTGTTGCGATCTGCAGCACTGCGCGAAATAAGCTCTGCAATAAAACCTGTGAGGAAAAATTGGGTGCCTAATATCATTACGGTAAGTGCAATATAAAAAGCGGGTTTATTAATCATACTGCCTTCAAAAAAGAATTTAGATATGATTAGGTACATCGTAATAGCAAAACCTATAATAAACATTAGCGTACCATAAAGTCCAAAAAAGTGCATTGGTTTTTTGCCAAAACGTGTAATAAACTGAATGGACAATAAGTCTAAAAAACCATTGATAAAACGCTCCCAGCCAAACTTAGAAACGCCATATTTTCTAGCCCTGTGCTGCACTACTTTTTCGCCTATTCGGCCAAAGCCTGCTTGCTTGGCAATAACCGGTATAAATCGGTGCATTTCACCATATACCTCGATACTTTTAATTACTTTTTTGCGATAGGCTTTTAGCCCACAATTCATGTCGTGCAGCTTTATGCCAGATATCCAACGATTGACACCGTTGTACAATTTTGAAGGAATATTTTTAGTAACAGCGTTATCGTAACGTACTTTTTTCCAACCACTTACGAGGTCATACTCGCCACTCATTATCATATTGTACAGCTCCGGAATCTCGTCTGGACTGTCTTGCAAATCGGCATCCATTGTAATAACTACATTGCCTTGGGCCGCTTTAAAGCCCTCATTGAGTGCTGGGCTTTTGCCATAATTGCGTTGAAACTTAATGCCTTTGACGGTCGTGTAATTCTTTGCCAAATCGTTCACCACCTCCCAACTATTATCGCTACTACCATCGTCTATCATTATCACTTCGTAGGCATAACTATTGGCAACACATACTTTGTCTATCCAAGCCATCAACTCTGGCAAAGACTCATCTTCATTATACAAGGGTACTACTATAGAAATATCTAAAGCCATAAAATGACAAATGCTTTTTGATTTTTATTGAGGAACAACAGGCCTTTCTTTTTTGACAATCAAAGCTACTATAAAGCCAAAAAT
>JADLEN010000220.1 GCA_020846105.1 Chitinophagaceae bacterium
GTTTTGGGGTTGTCCAACTTGCCAAAACGGAGTGAGTTGAGCGATGCAATAGGGCGAGCCCCCATTGTAAAGATATCGCGGTGTATACCACCAACACCTGTTGCTGCACCTTGAAAAGGCTCGATAGCTGAAGGGTGGTTGTGCGATTCTATCTTGAATACACAGCCTAAGCCGTCGCCAATATCCACAAGACCGGCATTCTCTTCGCCAGCTTTTACCAATAACCTAGCACCGTCTCGGGGTAAGGTTTTGAGCCATTTTATAGAATTTTTGTAACTACAATGCTCGCTCCACATTACAGAATACATGGCTGTTTCGGTAAAGTTGGGTGTGCGGCCCATTACTATTTTAATGGCTTCAAACTCGTCTTCGCGCAGGCCTAATTTTACGGCTTGGTCTATTGTTGCTTCTATTGACATAATTGTGCAAAATTGAGGTGCAAAAGTAGGGTTTTATGTCTGATTTTAAAACCTTGCTTTTTGTATATAGCAAGCTATTCGGCTCAGGGAATTTGTTGATATAACATGCATAGAGTCTTATGTGCTAATATTAATTTTGACAAAGGGCTTTATTTTTTGAATATTTTCTATTATTATTGTTGTTGCTATGGGCTTTTGTGGCAATAGCAATTATCAAAATTCTAAAAAACAAACAAACAAAATTCGGTAATGAAAAAACAGTTTCAATTATTGACAATTACAGCAATAGTGTCTGGATTGGCACTCCTAAATGCTTGTAAAAAAGACGAAGCGGTAAAGCAATATGCCAAAATTAATATTACACACGTATCGCCAGATGCTCCTGCTATGAACTTTATAGCCGACAAAGATACGCTCAACAAAGGCGGTGCATTAGGTTATGGTAGCCATACAGGATATATGGATATTGAGGCAGGCAGCAAATCAGTATCTATAAAAAATTACAGTATCGATACTACTTATATTGACTCTACTTTCAAGTTTGACAAAGACATGAGCTACTCGCTATATGTAATTGATTCGTTCAAAAAAATGAGCTCAATGCTTGTGGTAGATGATGTTCCAAGCGCAGTTATAGACAAAGCTCACTTGCGCCTGATATACCTTTCTCCCGATACTACAGCTGTAACAATGATACGAACGCTAGGTTTGGATAGCGTAGTGATGTTTCCGAAAGTGAGGTTTAAAGATGTTACTTCTTTTACAGCAATAAACCCAGGTGTATATGATATGCAAATAAGAATGGGTGAGCTAAATGACACTACATTATTGAAATTGCCAACTTTAGTAATAAATGGCCAGAAAGCGTATACCGTTATTATTGTTGGTTTTAAAGGGGCTACCGGTAAAATGCAATATGCTTCGCAGGCGTTTATAAACAGGCATTAATCTAAATTGCTCAAATTTTTTAAAACAATGCTTGATAGCAATATCAAGCATTGTTTTTTTGAATTTGACTCTCTTTGTCAGCTTTTCAGTGGGCAATTTCTATCAATCAATCTTTTGAATGGTTATGTTGTTTAGTTTTATTTTGAAAAAATTAAACAAAATTAATTTTCCCTTAGCTTCGCACTTCACACTTAAAAACACAATAAATATGAAAAAGAAAATCGGTTTAATTTCGCTAACGCTTGCACTACTAGGAAGCAGCCTTTTCATTAGTTCTTGCAGTAAAGAAGATAGTAACCTAGTAACACCTAAGACTTATGCCAAAGTATTAGTGGCTCATGCCTCGCCTAACGCACCTGCCGTAGATTTGCTTATCGACGACAATAAAGTAAACAGTACAGGCTTAGGTTTTCCGATTTATACAGGTTATTTGGAAGTAGAATCTGGAGCTAGAAACGTAAAAATAAATCCAACAGGCACCCTTACTACCGTGATAAATGCCACATTAGATATTGAGAAAGACGTCAACTACACCATTTTTGCAGTAGATTCAGTGTCAAAAATCTCAGCAATAGTGCTTACAGATGATTTGACAGCTCCAGCCTCGGGCAAAGCACATGTACGTTTTGTGCACTTGTCGCCAGATGCGCCAGCAGTGGATATTGCTGTAGCTAGCTCCGGCGCAGTAGTATTTGGTAATAAAAAATTCAAAGAATACACATCATTTACACCGCTTGATGCTGGCGATTATATGCTTGATGTAAGAGTTGCAGGCACTAGCACCGTAGCATTAGTATTGCCTAAAATAACCCTAGAAGCGGGTAAAATTTATACCGTTTTTGCAAAAGGATTTTTGACAGGTACAGGTGTACAAGCTTTGGGTGCCCAAATAATTGTAAATAAATAAAAAAACGTTTTGTTTTAGTTTAAGGTTGAATTTGAATTCACTCGGCAATTTCTATTGCCGAGTTTTTTATTTAATAAAAAAAGCAAAGAGCCTTTATCTTTGCGCCACAATTATGGCAAACGAAAATAAATTACAAGACCTTATCGGGCATTGCAAAGAGTATGGCTTTGTTTTTCAAAGCAGTGAAATATATGACGGTTTGGGCGCAGTATATGATTATGGGCAATACGGTGTAGAGCTCAAACGCAACATTCGCGACTATTGGTGGCGCAGTATGACCCAAATGCACGATAACATTGTGGGTATAGACGCCGCAATTTTTATGCACCCAACAGTGTGGAAAGCAAGTGGTCATGTCGACAACTTCTCTGACCCAATGATAGACAACAAAGACAGTAAAAAACGCTATCGTGTTGATCATCTAATTGAGGGTTTTGTTGAAAACTTGGACAAAGAAAAAGGCGAAGCTATCATCAATCAAATGGAAGCTCTTTTGGCTGCCGACGATTTTGTAGGTTTGAAAAATCTTATCGACGATAACGCTATGAAATGCCCTATAGGTGGCACTTGCAATTGGACAGATGTTCGTCAGTTCAACCTTATGTTTGCTACAGAGTTTGGTGCTATTGCAGCCGACAATCCTGATGATAATAAAGTGTATCTACGCCCCGAAACGGCACAAGGTATTTTTGTAAACTTCCTTAATGTGCAAAAGAGCGGAAGAATGAAAATTCCTTTCGGAATAGCACAAACAGGTAAGGCCTTTCGGAACGAGATTGTAGCGCGTGGTTTCATCTTCCGCATGCGGGAGTTTGAACAAATGGAAATGCAATTCTTTGTGCGCCCTGGCACACAAAAACAATGGTACGACTATTGGAAAGAAGAACGAATGAAATGGCACCTTAGCCTAGGTATTTCTGCCGATCACTATAAGTTTCACGACCATATAAAACTTGCGCATTATGCCGATATGGCTAGCGATATTGAATACGACTTCCCTATGGGTTTCAAAGAAGTAGAAGGTATCCACAGCCGTACCAATTTCGACCTTACGCAGCATCAAGAGTTTAGCAAAAAGAAGATGCAATATTTTGATGCGGATATTGATCCAGAAACAGGAAAGGCTTTTGGTAATTATATTCCTTACGTAGTAGAAACATCGATAGGGCTAGATCGTACAGTTATGATGCTGCTTTCGGAAGCTTATCAAATAGAAGACCTGAGCACCGAAGAGCGCAAAGACGATAGGGTAGTACTGAAATTTGCTCCATTTCTTGCACCAATAAAATTGGCTGTTTTCCCACTTACCAAAAAAGATGGCTTGCCCGATTTGGCAAAAAAACTGATGGACGAATGTCGCCCAATGTTCAAATGTTTTTACGAAGAAAAAGATGCGATAGGCAAGCGCTACCGTCGCCAAGATGCAATAGGCACACCATTCTGCGTCACTATCGACCACCAAAGTCTTGAAGATAAAACGGTAACAATCCGCCACCGCGATAGTATGCTACAAGAGCGTGTGCCGATGAGCGAGGTGAAAAACATTGTAATGAAAAGCATTTCAGTATTTTAATAATAGCTCAATAGCTGCGACTTGAAAGCCTTACTTTTTTATAATGAAAAGTAAGGCTTTTTGTTTAAAATTATAACTTATGCAATGTTTTGAAACAAGAATATTACGCTTTGGTGAGCAAGGCGAAAAAACTGGTTGGACTTATATTGAAGTGCCTGTGGATTGTACAGATGCCCTATGCCCAAGAGTCAAAAAATCGTTTCGGGTTAAGGGTTTTTTAGATAAACATACTATTAAAGGTGTAGCGCTCATACCTATCGGGGCAGGGCAATATATATTGCCCATAAATGCTACTATGCGCAAGGCTTTGGCCAAATCGGAAGGTGCTACAATAAAGGTACAATTGGTATTAGATAAGGAGGAATATGTGCAACATGCACTGATGCTAGAATGACTACAAGAAGCACCGATAGCACAAGATGCATTCAATAAAATGCCACGATCGCACCAAAATTATTATAGTAAATGGATAGAAAGTGCTAAAACAATGGTCACCCAAGAAAAGAGAATTGTGATGATGATAAGCGCATTGGAGCGCGGGCTAGACTATGGTGCGATGTTGCGCGAACAAACAGCAATCAACAAGTTACGATGAGCTATTAATTTGCCATAATTTATAAAAGGCAGAGCATTAAAAAAAAGAGAGCGTCGCAAATAATATTTACGACGCTCTCTTTTATTTCAAACATTTCGATGTTAAGCTTTTTCTTCACCTGCTGTAGGTGCATCCGGTTTTGTGTCTTCTGCTTTTGTGTCTTCTGCTTTTGTGTCTTCTGCTTTTGTGTCTTCAGATTTTATTTCTTCCGGTTTGGCCGCTTCTGCTTTTATTGCAGTTTTGGGTGGCAATGCTTTGGGGTCAATAGCCTTTTTTACTTTTACAGCGTTTAGACCTTTTGGGCCCATTTCTACCTCAAAAGTCACCTTGTTGTTCTCTTTAATAGGCTCTGTAATACTATTGATATGTACAAAGAAACTCTCTTGAGTTTTTAAATCTTTGATAAAACCATATCCTTTTGCCTCGTTAAAGAAAGCTACAATGCCAGTCTTCACTATTTCTTCGGGTTCGCGATCTTCTTCCTTAAGGGTGCTTACCTGTATGTCTTCTATTTTTATTTCTTTTTTCTTTTTCGGATCGGGTGGGGCATCTACAAGATTTCCGTTCTCATCTACATAGGCTAGCATATCATCTAGTCCTTTGCCAGAGTTAGAATTGGCTTTGCGCTCTTCTTTGTTTTCTTCTTTAAGTTTACGCTTTTCAATTTTCTTTTTTTCCTTCTCTTTTTTTCCAAAAGTCTCTTGCGATCTTCCCATACTTTACTAATTGATATTCCTTTTTTATCTAAGAATAATAAACGATTAATTCTTAGGTGGAATGAGTGCAAAGGTACTAAGATTAGTGCCTCTATCCCAATTTGTTTTTATTTATAACAATATAACCCTTGCTAGCAGTAGGTTTTGGCTAGCTGTGCGAAGTAAGAATAGCTCAATGTTAGTCTGCTTCCATACCAACTAAAGTATTCACCATCTACCAAAATGATTTTGGCATTGGGTATTTGACGCTGCAATGCTGCAACGTGCTGCTCTTTGAAAGGGTAGGGTTCGGAAGAAAGTAATATAAGGTCGGCTTTTTTGCTTTTAAGTTCTTCAATTGATGTTTCGGGGTATCGTGTTTCCAAACCATAAACATTATGCCAGCCTAGGCTATTTATCATTTCATGAATGAAAGTATTGCTACCCACGCACATCCACGGGTTTTGCCATATAAGGTAGGCTATAGATTTCGGTTTGTTGTTTTTTGTAAGTTGTTCAAAACCATTTGCTATGTCATCAATTATCAAACTTGCGGTTGTTTTTTTACCTATAATTGCACCTATTTTACTTATCATTGCCAGTGCATCATGGAGTGTGCAAATGTCACTTATCCAAACCGGGAAGTGTTTACTTAATTCTTCTATCTCACTTTTAGTGTTCTCTTCTTTGTTGGCTATTATTAGGTCAGGGTTTAAGCTTTTTATTAGCGCAATATTCAGGTTTTTAGTACCCCCAATTTTGGTTTTGTTTTTTTGCCAAGCACTCGGGTGAATGCAAAATTTAGTGATGCCAATTACCTCCTCGTCTAGCCCTAAATCGTAGAGCAACTCTGTTTGTGAAGGCACAACTGAAATTATTCTTTGTGGCGCCGATTTTAATTCAAAGGTTCGGCCCATCATATCTGTAATCTGAAATGACATTTTGACTACCTGAATTTTTTATACAAAAGCAAGATGAACAAAGAAAATATTAAACTCAACGGAAAATTTGATTTACCCACAATATTAGCAATGCTATCGTCATTGGGGTAATTGTACAAAAGCCCTAAGCATGTCATACTTAGTATTATATAGCCAATAGCAGCCCATTTTTTAAGAAAACACAAACTAAAAGCGAGTATGGTAAAGACCAGCAAGCTTATTGGTCTTGCCCAGTCTATCTGTTGCAAAGGAGTAGGGTATAGTGTGTATACTGCACTCAGTGTCATTAGTAAATGAAACAAAGCCACCAATGGAAAAATTATTGGTGGCTTTGTGAACATTTCTTTGAAAAAAATATTGACTTTCATTTTACTTAGAAAATGCATTTAAGATATCGTATTTGGTAAGTATGTGGTAGTCGCCACTTTCGTCTTTGGCTAGCACACCTGCATTGTCTTTGTTTATAAATTGGCTTAGTTTGTCCACCCTTGTATTCATAGATACTATAGGCATTGGCGCTTCGAGAATGCTTTGTATTGTTTGGTCTTTGATGTTGATATCGTCCATCAGTTTTTTGAAAATACCACCCTGTGTCACACTGCCTAGCATTTCATTTTGTTGCATTACGGGTATTTGCTCAATATCGTATTTTTTCATTAGCTCCATTGCACCTGCTACGCTGTCTGTTGGTGCTATAGTCACAAGTCTTCTGTGGCCTAAGCCCCCTATTAAATCTTTTACTGTATGCACATCCAAAAATCCACGTTCTAGCATCCACTCGTCATTGTATATTTTGCCTACATAGCGGCTGCCATGGTCATGAAAAATTACGACCACAAAGTCGTCTTTGGTTAGCATGTCCTTCATTTGCATCAGTCCTGCCACTACCGAGCCTGCGGAGTAGCCTGCAAAAATTCCTTCTTCTTTGGCAATACGCCTAGCCATCACTGCTCCATCCTTATCTGTTACTTTTTCGAAATGATCGATTACATTTTTGTCATAATTCTCGGGTACAAAATCTTCGCCAAAACCTTCGGAAATATAAGGATGTACTTCCTTCATGTCTACCTCCCCTGTATCGTACCATTTTTTGAGCAATGAGCCATAGCTATCTATGCCCCACATTTTGATATTGGGGTTTTGCTCTTTCATATATTGGCCAATACCTGTGATAGTGCCTCCTGTTCCGGATGCTACAAGCACGTGGGTTACTTTGCCATCTGTTTGATTCCAGATTTCCGGTGCGGTCGATTCGTAATGGCCAAGCCTGTTGGCAAGGTTGTCGTATTGGTTTACGTACCAAGAATTTGGTACTTCTGTGGCCAGTCTTTTGGACACGGAGTAGTAAGAGCGAGGATCTTCTGGTTCTACATTTGTAGGGCAAACGATAACTTCGGCACCCATAGCTTTGAGAATATCTGCCTTTTCTTTCGACTGTTTGTCGGTAGTGGTGAAGATGCATTTATAACCTTTGATAATAGCAGCAATGGCCAAGCCCATACCGGTATTGCCCGATGTGCCTTCTATAATTGTGCCGCCTGGTTTTATCTTGCCTTCTTGCTCTGCCACTTCTAGCATTTTGAGTGCCATACGGTCTTTAATGCTATTGCCTGGGTTGCCATA
>JADLEN010000221.1 GCA_020846105.1 Chitinophagaceae bacterium
CGCGTTATGGTTGTTACTCATCGGTGTGTATCTATGCTCCGAAAACAGCACTGCAGTTAATAGAACATTAATTGCAATGCTTGCAAACATAATAATTTACTTCTTCTTACAATTCAAAACCAAGCAATACGTTTTAAGAAAAAAAGACTAAACCATTCAAGCGCAAATAGGTAGCCTAAATAAAGGGAGCAAAGTTTATTTGGCCTGCCTTTTTTAAAATAATTTTATCAAAACCTTAGTCCTCTTTACGGCTTATAATCACTAATGTTGTAAGCAAATCAAAAAATAAAAATGGACATACTTGCAAACGAAACAAGCTTTGTAGCAGCAGATAAAATCAAATTACTAATTGCAGAAATAAGCAAAGTAATTAGAGGCAAAGAGCAACAAATAGAAAGTGTGATAACCTGTATGCTAGCAGGTGGCCATATACTGATGGAAGACAATCCGGGCACCGGAAAGACAGTATTGGCGCGCAGTTTGGCTCATGCTATATCGGGCCAAGACAGCAACTCTTCAATAGTTTTTAAGCGGGTACAGTTTACCCCCGACTTGTTACCAATGGACCTTATTGGCACTTATATTTTTGATGAAAGAAACAATGAATTTATTTTCAAAAAAGGACCACTGTTTTGCAATATTTTATTGGCCGATGAAATAAACCGGGCCTCACCCAAAGTACAAAGTGCATTGTTGGAATGCATGGCCGAAAATCAAATAACAGTAGGAGACACTACGCACCAATTGGCACAGTTATTCTTTACCATAGCTACGCAAAACCCGATAGACATGGAAGGCACGTATCCCTTGCCTGCTGCTCAGCTCGACCGTTTTTTTATGAAAATTTATTTTGGCTATGTAGATGAACTAACTGAATTAGACATTTACAACGACTACCTTAATATTGCCAATAACCTAGACACCTTAACTCAAGTATTAAATCTTGAAGACATCTTGCAATTACAGCGTGAAAGTGAATCTGTTTTTTTGCACCAAGAATTAGTAAAAGCGGTAAGCAATATTGTACGTGCTACAAGAGCGCACCAAGATATAAACCTCGGTGCATCTACCCGAAGTGGCATTGCTTTTATCAAATGCTTGCGTGCATATGCATTGGTAAAAGGAAGAAATTTTGTGATAGAAGATGATATAAAAGACATCGCATTTATGGTTTTGGATCACCGATTGGTGTATAAAAATAAAGAGGCGAAAGCCAATGCCCTCAACCAAATTATTAACAGCGAAATAGATCGTTTGGCAAAACTAAAATTGTCGATATAGTCTTTGACGATATGAAAAAAAGTTGCTTGTCGATATGGAAAACTACGCTATGCAAATCCTTGGGGTTGGCTGCCGTACTATTGTTGCTCAACTACGCTGCAATTGCACAATCTAAAGCAACACAAAAAGCAGCCCAGCGATATGAAGTAGATGCAAAAAGAATGGGCGTAGATGCATCAAGTGAAGACGCATTGCCCCGCTCAAGAGAGTTTAAAAGAATAGATAGCAGCTACTATGTGGGTTGGTTTTTCGAAGGCATGTACAAGCTCAATCATGCAGCAGATTATTTGGGCTATAAAAACGCAATAGCCCCACTAGAAAAGGCGCTGCACCTTTTGGAGCGCGACTACGCAAAGGAACTTAAAACGCATAGCAATGACCTACAAATATACTACCCTGTCTATCGTTTTCAGCTAGACTATTCGCGCATTGGCGGTGCGCTAAGAGAGTGCTATGCCAATACAGAACAACCCGAAAAAGTAGTAAAACTTATGAGGCGTGCACTACGCTGGAAACTACAACGAGAATTGTATCTTGATGCCTACAATTATCTTGCATGGACTACTCACCGTTACCGCTTTTATACGCAAAAAGAATACAGCTTTCTGGGCAATAGTATTGTAGCGAATGAAGCATTAGCCATGCGCTATTTGGATACCGCACTAGTACAGATACAACGAAACAAAAAGTATAATAATGGCCTGTTTCAGCCAGGCTATGAGGTAGCAGATATTATGGGTGTGTATCATTACAAATGTATCTTGTATAGCTATGCGCTTAATATCGACTCTGCCGAAAAGTATTACGGACTAATGCGCCGCAACAATGTATTGCCGCACAACAATTATGCTAATTTCAAAACAGTATGTGGCCAATTTAAAGAGGCTGAGAAAGAATATCAAATAGCTTCAGGCCAAGAAAGTGGAGACAAAAGATTACAAGAATGGGCGTACTATACGAGCATTTTGCAAATAGGGAAAGGGCAACTAAAAGAAGCTACAGAACTATCTGAAAATATGATAAAAGGGTTTGGCTCATCGCCTGGATTTGGATGGTACAACATAGCAATGGCGCGTGCCCTGAGCTATTCAGGCCAAGTAAAAGCATCTGAAAAAGCTAGCGAAAAGGCTGCGAATTTCAAGGAGTTGCACATTGGCACCACCCTTGGCCAAAGCCATTATGATTTTAGTCTGCAACTATTGAAATTGATACAAAAGGAGCAGCAAATAACACAACAAAAATTTGAACATAAAAACTGGTGGTACAACCCTCAAGTTTTGGCAAAAATGACCACACTGACAGCCCAGAGAATAATGCACCAATATATGATGGTAAACCAATTTGCCCAAAACCCAGAACGCGACCGGGTGGTGTACAAATTGTTCAGCACTGAAAGCACAGTAGGTTGGGACGAGGTTTGGTATTTAATCAAAGATTTTAGTACCGCATTTTTTGTAAAACGTTTTGAGCAAGAATTAAAAGAAAACAAGCGAAAACCGATTGATAAATACTTCAGATTATTTGTAGCAAAACTCAAAACAAAACAAGGAAAATTTACAGAATCCAAAGCCCTACTCAACGAAATACTCACCGACCCTACAATAGATGCTGAATACGAGCGACTGCTTGTAGCTCGCTGCTATGAGGCATTAGCGGCGTGTGCCACTGAAGAAAAAGATCTTGCCAGTGCACAAAAATGGACATACTTGATGTTCAAAACTTACCCGCAACTTTTACCATTTAGCAGTCAAAAATTAAAGCTACAATTGCGCATAAATGGTAGCGAACCCAACGCGATTGAGGCTTTAAAAAAATGCAATTTCGATTTTGAAAATACGGATAAATATACTGCTAGTGCAACTATCAAATTCTTAAAGAATGGAAAGAAAAAGATAGTTAGCTGTATGGTACAAGATGTACAAGGCAAAGTACTGATACCCGAACAACAATATGCATACAGTACGCCCGAAAAAGCAGGAATAGCAATAGCTTACAGCATATGTGGTATTAGTAATGACGCCTCCAATCTATAATTTCAATGGCGACTAAAGGTTAATATTCTCTTTAAATATCTTGACAGCGACAGCTAAAAGTATGACACCAAAAAACTTGCGCACAACGGCAATACCCGAAGGCCCCAAAAGCCGCTCGATATAATTGATAGAACGTAGGCATACAAATACAATGATAAGATTTACCAGAATGCCAATGAGTATATTGTATTGATGGTAAGCAGATTTTAAGGAAACAATAGTAGTGAGCGTGCCCGAGCCTGCAATCAACGGGAAGGCAATAGGCACAATGCTTCCAGACTTTATGTCATTATCGGCTTTGAAAATATCATGGCCCAAAACCATCTCAATTGCCAAAATAAAAATAACAATAGAACCAGCTATAGCAAAGGAGCTAACATCGAGCCCCATAAAACGAAGTACTTGCTCGCCCACCAAAAAAAACAGAATCATTAATGCGCCAGATACCGTAGTGGCTTGTACCGCATTTATATCGCCCATCTTCTTTTTAAGTGATAATAAAATGGGTATTGACCCAAGTATATCAATAACCGCAAAAAGGGTAATACTCACAGTAACAATCTGAGATATCATTATGTTGTCTAGCGCGTCCATATTCCATTATTATATTGAGGATGCAAAACTAAGACTCAATAGGGCTAAACCTAATAAAACAATGCAAAAGAAAGCTAAATGTTATCCTGAGTTACGTGGCGAACCTCGTTTTAATAATTGCTGGAAATGTGCCCCTGTAATACGGATATAACTGTAATAGTCGTACTGACTCATACTGCGCAGCTGTTCGTAGCTTGGCCTGTAAAACCGCATATACCTTTGTAAGTCTTCGCCTTCAAGACCCGTAATTTGTTTTACTAGGCTTTCGTTAAAGCTAAAATCAATATACTTTTCGCGCTCAAACATCGCATAGCTTTCTTGAAATTTCCATTTTAATTGGTTGCTACGACTAAGTGCGGTGAATGGGCTTTCCATTTGTTCGAAAGCGGTCATACGTGGATAATCAAGTGTTGTGCGATACAACTCGTAATTTTTCACACTATCTATTTGGTATTCATTAAGCCCGCTAGATGCGAATCTATCCGTGTTGAGTACCGCTAATTTATCTAAATATATTTTAAAAAACGGCGGCACATGACCTTGTGAAATACGAAAACGAGCTGTAAGATATCCGCCCATCCTTACTTCTACCAGCTCGCCTTTATGTGCATTTAAACTAAAATTGCCAAACGAATCGGTATAAGCAATTTGCCCGCTGTAAATATTTACCAACTGAGCATTTTGTAAGGAAACTTTTTCGTCACGGGTTTGTACCAAGCCTTTTATCTGTTGCGCAAGTAGGCTAGGCGCAGACAATAGGAAAAACAGAGTGGTTAAAAAGAAAGAGGTAATTTGCATAATTCTGAGGCTAAAGATAATTGCTCAATGGCAGAAATCAGATTTGTATTGTGTTAAAAAAAAGAAGAATATCCGTCCTAGCCTTTAATAGCAATAACCTAACTTTGCCGCCACTTCAAATAAATTGTGTACTTGAGCCTTTTCAAATTCTATTTTTTCGTTTTTCTGCTATTTTTGGTAACAAGCAGTACTAATGCTTGGGCCCAATTGCCTACTAGCGGTACTAGTAAAAACACTTTTGGCAATGCCAACGACTCGGCAGGAAAAAAAACCAATAACAATGAGTGGCAAAACGATGACGCTTATATTTATTACACCAAAGCCTTTTCAAACACTAAATTGTGGCTAGATACCAGCATTCATCAAATACACCGCCGCCCGTATAGCCAGCCATGGCTGCGCGATTTGGGCAATCTTGGCAGCCCTACAATGAACCTCCAGTTTACACCCCAAAACCCTGTGGGCTTATCGCTTGGCTACCACAGCTTTGATGCCATGCGCTATAATATTGATAGCCTTAAATATTTCAACACTACAAAACCCTATTCCGATTTTACCTATAACCTTGCTAGCAAACTAGAGCAACTGGCCCAAATATTTCACACCCAAAACATCAAACCCAATTGGAATATGGCTGTGAATTATAGGAAAATAAACTCTCCTGGCTATTATTATACCCAAAGAAACAACCACGACAATTTTTTTCTGAGCAGCCATTACAAGTCATTGTCGCAGCAATACGAGCTGTACACGGGCATTACTTACAACAAACAACAGCACGACGAAAATGGGGGTATTGTTTCCGATACTTTTTTCAACAACGAGCAATATGCCGACCGAAAATCGATACCCGTTAATTTTTTCAACAGTAGCTATAGTACGGTACGCTCACCAGTAAGCACACTACAAAGAGATTTTACAGTATTTCTAGAGCAGGCATATACTTGGGGCAAAAAAGACACTACCTATAATGATGATTCCACAAAATATGACCTACACCTTACACCAAGATTCAGGATTAGCCACCGACTAGAAGCTTCGCAACATCGGTATCAATTCAAAGATATGCGCCCCGACTCGCTACGCTATGATGCTTTTTTTCAGCAAAAATTTGCAACAGCAGATTCTGTATTTAGCCGTCAAGAGTGGCTATACATCGACAATAGGATATTGATAAATGGGCTAGTGGGCAAAGCCGACAATCAACTACTATTTAACGCAGGTGTCGGTAACAGATTTGATAAATTTTCGACCAATTATCTTGTGGGCAAGCAAGAAGACAACATACTGAGCAACTACCTTGTGGGCAAACTGAGTAAAGAAGCCACAAGTGCCAAGCAATGGACTTTTGAGGCCAATGCAAAGCTATTCGTAACAGGTGCAGCATCAGGCAATTTTGGATTAGACGCTACCCTATCCAAAGACCTTGGCGAGCGTTGGGGTATTATTAAAGTAGGGGCAAGCCAGCAGCTGAATAATGCGCCCTATAACTATAGTATTTATCAAAATCAATATTGGCAACGCAGCGCCAATTTTGATAAAGAAAGTAGCACCAAAATTTATGCAAATTTGTATAGCCCTCAATACAAACTTAGCCTTGGCGCCAACAACTATCTATTGAGCAATTTTTTGTACTTCGATGCAACCCAAGCACCAAACCAAGCAGCTAATGTATTTACTGTATCACAATTTTGGCTGCGCAAAGTTTTTCATCTTGGGCCATTGCGTATAGATAATGAACTAATGTACCAGCAAGCCAGCAATGCCGCACCGATAAACTTGCCGCAACTTTTGGGCAGACATCAATTTTCTATAGAAACCAAAATTTTTAAAAACCAATTACGCATAGCTACTGGCCTCGAAGTGCGCTACCATAGCGCCTATTACTCCAATTGATATTCACCATTTTTCAACCAGTTTTATTTACAAAACAGCTACCAAGTAGCCAACACACCCGATGCGTCTGTGTTTTTCAACTTTAATATCAAACGGTTTCGGGCCTATGTAATGATAGATCAAGTACCCCAACTGTTCAACAATAATATCATTATTGCACCGGGCTATGCTGCACAAAACACTATGCTACGCTTTGGTTTTAGCTGGGTGATGGTAAATTAAAAATGAGCGTTTCTTCTTAAACAATTCTAAACCGATAAACATCACTGTGGCAAGAATCCTTTGTATAGATTACGGAAAAAAACGCAGTGGTATAGCTGTTACAGACCCATTGCAAATAATAGCTACTGGGCTCGAAACTATAGAAAGTAGTGCCTTAATCTTTTGGTTAAAGCAATATTTAAAAAACGAAGCAGTAGAAAAAGTACTCATTGGCTATCCCTTGAACCTTGACGATTCTAGCACAGACGCTACCCCACTTGTAGATAAATTCATACGTAATTTCAAAAAAGTATTTCCCGAGTTGCCCATCAATACTGTAGATGAGCGCTACAGCTCCAAAATGGCTTCTGAAGCCATGCTTGCTATGGGCATGAAGAAAAAAGAACGTCAGGTAAAAGGTAACCTTGATGTACTAAGCGCTACAATAATGCTACAAGAGTACCTCGAAAACCAATCCTAATTATTTACTTACCTTCGCCACCGCAACAATAATTTACAAATAGAAATAAGCCCTTTTTTACCTAATGAAATTACCCATCGTAGCCTACGGACATCCAGTACTAAGAGTTATTTGCCCAGATATAAATGCTGCATACCCCGACCTTCAAAAACTAATTGCTGACATGTGGGAGACTATGTACCACAGCAATGGAGTAGGTGTTGCTGCGCCACAAATCAACAAAGCGATACGCCTATTTGTAGTAGATACACTACAAATAGTTGAAGGTTTTGACGAGCAAGACAAAAAAGAATTTCCGAATGAAAAAGGCATCAAACAAGTTTTTATAAATGCCCATAAATTAGAAGAAAGCGGAACGCCCTGGGCCTACAACGAAGGCTGCTTAAGCATACCCAAAGTACGCGAAGATATTATGAGAGGCGAGAAAGTAATCCTTCGGTATCTGGATGAAAACTTTGAAGAGCATACATCTGAATTTGACGGTATTACAGCACGGGTAATACTGCACGAGTATGACCATATAGATGGTAAATTATTTATCGATTATATAGCGCCACTGAAAAAACGCCTAATCAAAAAAAAGCTAGAAGATATTGCAAATGGCAAAATAAGAATGGATTATAAAATGCTCTACCCTAAAAAGTAGGGCATTTTTTCGCAGTAAAGAAACTAAAGCGCTATCCAGGTAAAACCAAATTTCCCTAATAATCCATTACTTTTGCCAACCCAAAATATTTCAATACCTAAAAATAATAGTTAGATATGTTCGATAGTTTAAGCGAAAAGCTCGAATCCGCCTTTAAACAACTTAAAGGAGAAGGCAGAGTAACGGAAATAAACGTTGCAAGTACCATCAAAGATATTCGCCGTGCGCTTATAGATGCCGATGTGAATTTTAAAATAGCCAAAGAATTTACCGACAGGGTAAAAGAAAAAGCGCTTGGAGCAAAAGTACTAACGGCCATTTCTCCTGGCCAGCTGATGGTGAAAATTGTCAAAGACGAACTCACCGAATTGATGGGAGGCACAGAGGCTGAATTCAACATCGACAATCGCCCAACAATCATACTTATAGCCGGTCTTCAAGGGTCTGGAAAAACCACGTTCTCCGGCAAACTAGCCAATTACCTCAAAACTAAAAAAGGCAAAAAACCACTTTTGGTTGCCGCTGATATTTATCGCCCAGCAGCCATCACCCAGTTGCAAGTTTTGGGCGAGCAAATAAAGGTGCCTGTATATGCCGAACCAGAAAATAAAAATGCCATTAGTATTGTACAAAATGCTGTGGCGCAAGCCAAGACAGATGGCAACAACATTATCATTATAGATACGGCTGGCCGCCTAGCAATAGACGAAGTGATGATGCAAGAGGTGACGGATGTAAAAAATGCAGTGAACCCGCACGAAATCTTGTTTGTAGTAGATTCGATGACCGGACAAGATGCGGTAAATACTGCCAAAACCTTCAACGATCGCTTAGATTTTACAGGTGTAGTTTTGACAAAACTAGACGGTGATACCCGCGGTGGTGCAGCACTCACCATTAAATACACGGTAAACAAGCCCATCAAGTTTGTGAGTATGGGCGAAAAGCTCGATACACTCGATACCTTCTACCCAGAGCGTATGGCACAGCGCATATTGGGCATGGGAGATATTACAACCCTTGTAGAGCGCGCCCAATCACAGTTTGACGAAGAGCAAGCCAAAAAAATTGAGAAAAAAATCCGTGCCAATAAATTTGATTTCGAAGATTTTAAAGACCAATTGCAACAAATCAAAAAGATGGGCAACATCAAAGATTTGCTAGCAATGATACCCGGTGTGGGCAAGGCTATCAAAGACATTGATATTAGTGACGATGCTTTTAAAGGTATCGAAGCCATGATCAATTCAATGACGCCTTACGAGCGCAACAACCCCGACAGTATTGACACTAGCCGCCGCACGAGAATTGCAAAAGGTTCTGGCAAACAAATTTCCGAAGTAAATGCCTTCATGAAGCAATTTGACCAAATGCGCCAGATGATGGGACAGATGAATAAGTTTAAAGGTGCAGGTGGCATGGGCATGCCTGGCATGGGTGGTATGGGAATGCCTGGAGGAATGGGCTTGCCATTTGGTAAAAAATAATTTTAATAAACTTTTATTCCCTCAAATAAATAATAAGTGGAACATTTACTTACGAGTGCCAG
>JADLEN010000222.1 GCA_020846105.1 Chitinophagaceae bacterium
TCTATCAAAAATTCTATTACTTGGGTATTATTATTTGTGGAAAAATGTAAGAAGTAAATACCAGTTGCTGCTGTTTTCCCTAATTGAATTTCTTGTTTCACCTTGCCCAGATTGTCAGCAACTGTAGTGCCGCTCCAATGTGCTTTGCCCAATACGTCTACTATGCTTATTTTGGCCTCTTGTAGCCCAGTAGTTATTGTCTCAAAAGTAAAGCTGCCTCTGTTGGGATTGGGATAAATTATGAATTGGCTTTTGGATGCACTAATATCTGCAATATGCACAGGATCTAAGGTGTCGGCGGTATAGCCTATCTGTACCTCACTTATTTTTACTATCCAGCCTTTTTCTTTGCCATTTGCATTGGTATCTAAAAAACTACCTTTGGTAGCTACTTTTATGCTACGGCTATCCGACTTGCCTGATAAATACAAATTGTGTCCATCAGATGTCATGCTGCCAAAAATATCATTGCCCTCCCCTCCATAGTAGCTGCTCCAAAACTTTTTGCCATTTGGCTTGAATGCGGCTATAAAAGCATCGTCTAAACCATTATTATTTTTCTGAAATGCATTGGTATCGGCAATTTGGACGCTACTATTTGTGTATCCGCATATAAAAATATTGCCCCATTGGTCGGTACAAACACTATTGCCCCCATCTTGTTTTTCCCCGCCAAAATAGGTACCCCATTGGCGCTTGCCGCTGCTATTAAATTTCATTAAAAACATATCGGTATTCCCTCCGCCAAAAGTACTTTGGTAGGCTGTGGCAGTGGCTATTTCTGTAAGGCTATTGGTATTGCCTGCCACATACACATTATTATCTTTGTCTATTGCTATGCCCCTTGCTGCTTCTACTTCTTCGCCACCAATATAGGTGCCCCATATACGTTGTCCTGCGGTATCGAATTTGATGAGCATAGCATCGTTTGTGCCTCTGCGCGTTGTTTGATAAGCTCCAACTGTGGCAATCCCAGTATCGCTTGTGGTATTGCCTATAATATAAAGCGCACCACTACCATCGGTAGGCACATATACAGCATCAAAAACAGTTTCATTTCCCTTACCGCCATAAAAAGTACCCCATATGCGCTTGCCAGCAGGGTTGTATTTGACAATGAATGCCTCTAAACTGTCTGACTGTATGGTTTTGTAGGCACCAGGCGTGGCTATATAAGTGTTTATAGTATCGGTGCTTCCAAAAGCATACACATCACCTTTGATATCTACAAAACATTGAACACTTAAAAGGTAAATATTGTTTCCACCAACATAGGTGCACCAATTTAATAAGCCTGAACTGTCAAATTGTGCTAAAAATGGTGCTGTTTTAAACATTGGTTTAAAAAATGTTTGTTGTGTGCCTGGTGTAGCAAGTTTATTGCTATAGCTTGCCCCGGAAATATACAGTTTGTCTTTGTTTACAGATAGAGAATTCACAGAAGTTATTGAGTCGGCACCAAAATAGGTAGCATAGATGCGGTATCCATTGGTGTCCATTTTTGCATAAAAACCACTGATTTTTGATAATACGGTACCCGGTAATGTGTCTTGGTAAGAACCAGAGGTTGCTATATTTGCTACATCATTTGCTAAACCGCAAAAATACAGGTGTCCCAAACTATCATGAATAATTTTTTCACAAATTGAATAAGTACTTATCCACATCGTAGTATCTCCATAGTAGGTAGCCCAAGCCACTTTGGGGTCTATCACCAAAGCTCCTACATAAGGGTCGGTTTGGTAGCTTAGTTTGTTGCCTTTTAATACATATTGTGAGGCTATAAGTTCGCCATTTTTGCCATAGGTTTTGGGAGCTTTTTCGGTTATTTTGCCTAGTGCTGTGCTTATTACCAAGTCGCCATTTGGCTGTAATTTTATTTGCTTTGTGCCATGGTATTCCATCTGTATTTGGGCCGTATTGCCCAATGCGCCAACTGCGTATTCGTACTCAAAAGTATTGTCTGCATTTATTTTGAGCACCCAATCTATATGCGGATAAATATTTCGGTACACAATTTTTTTACAACTTTTGGCCTGCCCTAGCAGCTTACTATTGTGGTAGTAGTTTTCGTAATAGGCTTGTGGCTGCTCTGTGGCTATCTTTGCCATGGTATTGGCCCCCACAAGGCAGGCATCTACCCTTTGTAGTCTGCTGCTATCGGCAAATTGGTAGCTTATTTTGTTGCGGCCTATAAAAATATTGAGCCCATTGCTGTGCAATACATAGTCTATATCTGGGCGAGGCTTACCCTGTTGGTCGTGTATTTGGCCAATGTTTTGGATAAAAAGCATGTCGGATTTTGCTTGGGCATAAGAGCCAATTGACAAAAACATCAGAACTACTAGGCTTGTTAGTATTTTGTTATTCATTATAGAGTTTTTTACAATTTCAAGGTACTACTTTGTAATTGTAAAACATAAATTTTTAACCAAAAAACCTTTTTGCTTTCAGTGTTATTTGGCACATTGGCAGCCAATGCGCGATGGTATTCTACGGTATTTCCTCAACGGCAATTAATAACCATAATAGCTGCGATTGTATAGTTCGCTTATTTGCTCGAACCATTTGGGTTAGGGTTTGTTTGTTTTTTAAAAATAAAAATTGGCTGAAATGCGGTGTTGGATAATTGAGTTGTACCTTAGCCCTTCTTTCGGAATGATGACATGATAGAAATTAAAAACATTAGTAAGAGCTTTGGAGACAAGGACGTATTGCGCGATGTAAATGCGACGCTAATGCCTGGCAAAACCAATTTGATTATTGGCGCTAGTGGTAGTGGCAAAACCGTGCTGATAAAAATAATGGTAGGCCTTATGGCGCCAAACACCGGAAGCGTCCTTTACGAAGGCAAGAATATTATCATTATGCCGCCAAAAGACCTAAAAGAAATACGTACCCAAATTGGTATGCTGTTTCAAGGTTCGGCATTATTTGATAGCCAAACGGTTGAGCAAAATGTGATGTTTCCGCTAGATATGTTTACTACCCAAACGCGGAAAGAAAAATTGATGCGTGCCAATGAAGTTTTGGAGCGTGTAAACCTTACTGGTGCCAATAGTAAATACCCATCTGAAATAAGCGGTGGTATGAAAAAACGTGTAGCATTGGCACGTGCCATTGTGCTCAATCCTAAATATCTTTTTTGCGATGAGCCAAACTCTGGTCTTGACCCTAAAACATCTATCGTTATCGATGAGTTGATAGATGATATTACGAAGGAATACAACATCACCACTATCATTAATACCCATGATATGAATACGGTAATGGAGCGCGGCGATTATATCTTGTATATGCACCATGGGCTCAAGAAATGGGAGGGTACTAATAAAGAGATTATCTTTAGTACCGATGAGGATTTGAACAGTTTTATTTTCGCATCGGGCTTTCTGAAACGCACCAAAGAGATAATGATGCAAGATGCACTAGCAAAAAAATAAGCGCCATGTGGCGCTTATTTTTTTGTGTTAATTCAATGCAGGTTCTGATCTAAAATTAAGTGAGTTGGCCCAGTCCTTTAGCGAGCTGTATTGCTCATCAATAATATCGTGTGGCATCTCTACAGGCATATTTGTGGTGCTCAAAAAAATGGTTTTCATCAACAGTTTTTTGCCAAAGCGCATATCGCTTAGGTTGTTGCCTACCATAATGCTTTTCTTAAAATCAATTTCTTCAAAGTCTTCTTTTGCTTGCAAGCCCATACCAATATTTGGTTTCCGATTACCATCATCGTTATTGATAGCGGTACAAGCATATATCTTATCTATTCGGCCACCATTCTTTACGATTTCTGTCTCCATTTTTTGATGAATATCTATCAAATCGGCAAGCTGCATAATGCCTCTGCCTACTCCTCGCTGATTGGTAACGATTACTACACGTCCAAAAATACTACTGAGTGCTGCTATGGATTTAAGGCTGTGCTTGTAGAAGATAAATTCTTCCCATTTGGTAACATACGTACCTTGTATTTCCTCATTTATTACGCCATCTCTATCCAAAAATAAGGTCCATTCTTTATTGTAATTTAGTTCGTTGTTCATCATAAAATCTAAGTTTTTCATTAAAACAAATTGGCTTCTACAAGCTCGCAAATAATATGCCCTACCATTATATGCGACTCTTGCACCCTTGGCGTATCGTTTGATGGTACATTTATTAAGTATTCGGCCATTGATTTCATTTTACCACCTGTATCGCCAGTCATAGCTACGGTATGCATGCCTATTTCGCTTGCTTGGGCCAGTGCATTGATAATATTAGTGGAATTGCCAGAAGTGCTGAGCGCTATAAGTACATCGCCCTTGCGGCCAATGCCTTTGACCATTCTGCTATATACCACATCGTAGCCATAGTCGTTGGCTACAGCGGTAAGGTAAGAAGTGTTGCAGTGTAGCGCCTCGGAGGGTAGGGGGTTTCTGTCTGTGTAAAATCTTCCGCTAAATTCGGCAGCTAAATGTTGGGCATCTGCAGCACTGCCACCATTGCCACAAAACAAAACTTTATTACCGTTCTGAAAAGCTTCGGTAACCATTTTTGTTACTTGTGCTATTGTAGACAAGAGTAGCTCATCTTGCAATATGGTTTGCTTTGTGTGGATAGACGAGCTGATAATTTGCTTGATAGAATTCATATGCAATAGTAAAAGGCTGATGCCCAAAAATACAAATTGCACCCCAATAAACCACTTACAATTTTTGCTTGCTAATAATAATTTAAGATTACTGAATTTGCAGTTTTTCTATTTGCAAAGGCTTGCCTGCCACAATAAGTGTTACAAAATAATAGCCCGGTTTCAATACTAGTGGTATCGAAGTTGTATTGTTTTGTGTGTTTAGTTTTTCATCAATTATTGTGCGTCCTGTAATGTCTTTAATAGTAATAGTTGCAAGACCTTTTTGTTGGTCGTTTTGTTTTATAAACAAAACATCTGTTGCAGGGTTTGGGTAAATGCTAAAGAGCTTTTTGGTGGCTAATTTATTTTCCTGAATGTCTAAGCCTTGTACATAAATACTTTTTACAAAGCTATCTGCATCCACCAGCCCATTTAAAATTACTGGGCCGGTTAGGTCAGGTACTGTAAAAATGCTGCCAACAATATTGCTTGCATTCATATAGGCTATGCTTGGTGCAAAATTACCGGAATCGCTAAAGAAAGTGCCGCCTATCATCCATAGCATATTTGGGGGTAATGCCGCGCCAGTATTGAGTGTAAAATATGCTTCTAAGGGAAAACTACTGCTCTTGCCTATTGGCAATCCATTGTTCAATATCCACTCGCACACAGCCCATGAGCGCATAGCTACAGTAGCGCCTGCGGCATTATAAATAAGCCCAGTAGTATCGCTTTCGCCCCACCAAGTAGAGTCGCTGATAAAGGCCGAAATTGCTTGTGCATTATAGTATTCGTTTTGTCGCGTGTTATCAGGTTTTGGGTTGAAAATTCTTGAATTATTTATACGAATAATTGAACTAGCACCTGGCGCTACATCATTGTAAATAGCCATGCCTAGGCCATTGTACAAGGGATTAGTACTGCGATTATAGGTGATGTCTGCCCCGTATATCTGTATGTCATTGTTACCGCTACAGTATATTGCAGCTGCGATATTAGAATCAGTTTTATTAGAATACATTTCGGTACTGTCGGCTATACGGCAATAGGTGTTTTCCATGCACAAAACACCGCCTAATTTTTCAGAATGGTTAAGGGCAAAATAAGTGCCACTGTTGATATACAATTCAGCGTTGCGCGCATAAATAGCACCCCCATTTCCTGCATTATTAATGGAAATTTTACTTTTTCCAGACACTTGAAGTATTCCAGAGGTGTAAATAGCTCCTCCGTTTTGGCTAGCTGTGTTATCGTAAATTTCAATAAGGTTATATAGTTTAAGTAAATTCTTACTGTATATTGCGCCACCATTTACCGCGTTATTTCCTTTGAAAAATATGTTATAATCGGTTACAGAAACCTCGCCTTCCGAGTATATTGCACCACCATTACCCGAGCCTACAAAACCTGTAGAAGAGTCTGGCGCTGTGTTATTGGTAAATTCTAGATTGCCATTTAAATATAACACCGTACCCTTGCCAGCAAAGATGGCTCCACCGCCCGAGTCTAATCCGTTATTGGCTTTGCCATTCGTGAAATCTATTTCGCTCAATGTCAATGTCCGGGTATCAGCAGGAAAATCGGGGTTTATAAATTTTAATATTGAGCTATCTGCTGCCATTCCTGGGTCAATAGTGGTTTTCACAATTGAACTACTTGTGCCTTTTAACTTCAAAGATTTGTCAATAAGAATATTTTGTTCTCTAAAAGTATCGGCACTCAGCACCAAGCTATCTAGCGCAATACTATTGGCAACAGCAGCTTTGATGGTGGTATAGGTAGGGGCAGTTGCCAAGCCTGCCCTATAAATAGTTACAGATTGTGCATATCCCCAATAGCTTAAGGTTAAAAAAATACTGAGTACAAAAAGATATTTACGCATAAAAGTGTATTGAATAGAAAAAGTGAAGGGCTATTTTTATCGAAAATTCTTGTCCAAATTACGATAAAGAATACAATTGATTAGTTGCTGTCTTGCTCGGCAATAAGTGCTAAAGCCTTGCGGGCAGCTACTTGGCCAGCATCTTTTTTGTTGAAAGCTGTCCCTTCGCAAAAAGGTTTATCATTGATGATAATTGCAATAGAAAACATCCTGCGATTACGTTCATTCTTGCTTTCCATTACGTCAAAGCTCAGGGTATGTTTATTCACCTGTGCCCAATTCAGCAATTGGTTTTTGTAATTAGTGTCGGTGGATGCCATCAACTCAATATCTACATATTTTTGTAGCAATTGCTTGATAATAAAAGTCCGAGTTTTAGCATAACCTTGGTCTAGGTATACCGCGCCCACTAAAGCTTCTAGCGCATTGCCAAAAATATGACTTCTTTCAAAACCACGATCTCTGTTGTTGTATTGCACCATTTTTTGCAATCCCATTCTGTTAGCCACATTATTCAGCGTTTCGCGGCGCACAATACGTGATCGCATTTCTGTCAAAAAGCCTTCTGATTGGGTAGGGTACTTTTGAAAAAGATATTCGCCTACAATGGCACCAATAAAAGCATCACCAAGATACTCTAACCTTTCGTTATTGCGGGCTAGCTCATCTAGCTTGCTGCGGTGTACCAGCGCTAGCTGATAATAGGGTAAATGCTTAGGCTTAAAGCCCAGCAAATGTTCTAGCTGTGCAGACAGCTGTTTGTCGGGGGAGAAAAGGTTTTTTATGCGAGCAAGAAAGCGACGCACAGTAATTAATCTTTGAATTTTTTGAACACCACCGATGCATTATGACCACCAAAGCCAAAAGTATTAGAAATAGCAATATTTACTTCTCTTTTTTGAGCCACATTTGGGGTAAGGTTTAGCTTGCTATCAATAGCAGGGTCCAAATCTTTCAAATTGATTGTTGGTGGTACTGTATCTGTCATTACCGCCATTATTGCAGCTACGGCCTCTACTGCACCAGCGGCACCCAATAAGTGGCCAGTCATAGATTTGGTAGAGCTAATATTAAGCTTATAAGCGTGATCTCCAAACACCTTTTGGATAGCTACAATTTCAGCTACATCGCCAAGTGGGGTAGAGGTGCCATGTACATTGATATAATCCACCTCTTCAGGCTGTATGTTGGCATCTTCTAGCACATTACGCATCACATTTATCACTCCAAGCCATTCTGGGTGTGGTGCAGTAAGATGATAAGCATCGGCACTCATACCACCGCCAATTATTTCTACTAAGATATTTGCACCACGTTTTTTGGCGTGTTCATAATCTTCAAGAATAATAGCACCAGCACCCTCGCCTAATACAAAACCATCGCGGTTTACGTCAAAAGGGCGGCTTGCTGTTGTGGGGTCATCGTTGCGCTCGCTCAAAGCTTTCATGGCGTTAAAACCACCAATACCAGCTTCGGTTACCACAGCTTCCGAGCCACCGCATACAAATGCATCGGCCTTGCCTATGCGTATGTAATTGAATGCGTCGATGAGTGCGTTGGTAGATGAAGCGCAAGCGCTTACTGTAGAAAAGTTGGGGCCTCTAAAACCATATTTCATAGATATTTGGCCACCAGCAATATCTAGTATTAATTTAGGAATAAAGAATGGGTTGAAACGTGGCGTACCATCGCCAGCGCTATAATTTTTCATCTCTTCGATGAAGGTAATCATACCACCAATGCCGGAGCCCCATATCACACCTATTCGGTCTTTGTTTACGCCTTCAAATTCTAGGTTGGCGTGCTTTACCGCTTGGTCGGCTGCCACTAAGGCTAGCTGTGTAAAGCGGTCAATTTTTCTTGCTTCTTTGCGGTCAAAATAATCTTCAGGATTGAAGCCTTTGAGCTCGCAGGCAAAACGGGTTTTAAACTTTGATGCATCAAATTGTTTGATGAAATCGGCGCCCGATACTCCATTGACCAAATTATCCCAATAAATGGGGGCTGTATTGCCCAATGGCGTAAGGGCACCGATGCCGGTAACGACTACTCGTCTAAACGGAAAATTCATCAACAAAAAAACGTGGGTTTAAAGAAAAAATTACTTAACGTGCTCTTCCAAATAAGAAACTGCTTGACCAACTGTAGTAATGGTTTCAGCCTGCTCATCGGGGATAGAGATATTGAATTCTTTTTCGAATTCCATGATTAACTCTACGGTATCCAAAGAATCAGCTCCCAAATCATTGGTGAAGCTTGCTTCAGTGTTTACTTCCGATTCGTCAACACCTAATTTGTCAACGATAATTTTCTTTACGCGATTTGCAATTTCAGACATAGCTTGTGCATTTAAAATTTATGAGTGCAAAAATATACTTTTTACTAGAATAGGGAAGGTTTTTTCAATCTTTCTTTAAGAAACTATTTTTTTTCCCCAATTCCGAGGCTCAAAAATACATTTTCTCATTGCTTTATTATCCCTCAATGATGCGCCCATCGCGCATCTCCAAATTTCTGTCGGCCAATGCAGCCAATTCTTTGTTGTGGGTAACTAATATGAAAGTTTGTTGCAATTCTTGCTGCAATTGTACAAATAACGCATGAATTGCCGCTGCATTAGCACTATCCAGGTTGCCCGTAGGTTCATCGGCCATCACCACAGCTGGCTTATTAATGATAGCTCTAGCAATAGCTACGCGCTGCTGCTCGCCGCCCGAGAGTTCGCTAGGCTTGTGTTGCGCTCTAGCCCCAAGGCCCACAATGCTCAAAGTTTTTTCTGCTTGCAGCAGCGCATCGGTCCTACCCATACCAGCTATCCACAATGGCATAGCCACGTTTTCTACCGCGCTAAACTCTGGTAGCAGATGATGAAACTGAAACACAAAACCCATTTTCGTATTCCGAAATTGCGCTTGTTTCTTTGCCCCAAGTCCTATTAGGTTTACCCCATCCACCGTCACTGTGCCCGAATCTGGCACATCTAATGCCCCCATCAGGTGTAGCAAGCTGCTTTTGCCCGCGCCCGAAGGCCCAGTAATTGCCACCAACTCCCCCCTTGCTATCTGCAAACTCACATTATCAACCACCCGCAGCTGGCCATAACTTTTACACAAATGCGCTACCTCTATCATAAGATTGTAAAAATGAAACAAATACCACAACAATCCAAATTCTAACAAATAATGATTTAGAAGTGACGTGCCTACGAAGTCCCCCTCGCTGCCCACGCCACTTAGAATGCTATATAGACTACTTTATGAAAATTGTAAAAATCAATATCAATTTTATTATTTATTTTCAATTGTTTGGTCTATTTTCGCAAAATATTGGTTGGAAAATGGCCTTAAGCTTAAGTTTGAAGATGCTATACAATATCATTTGCTTTTAAAATTTTAATAATCGTTTTATGAAGAAAAAATTACTCTTAGTTTTGTCGTTGTTACTTATCGGTACTATGGCTGAGGCACAGACTATTTCTGGTTCGCTTACTGCAGCAAGCCCTACATTTAATAGACCTGAATCTGGTACACCGGCCACTTCTTTAGCACCTTCTGTCGGTTTCGGCACATCGGTTTATTATACCATTATTACAGTTACGGTAACTACTGGAGGTTCTTACACTTTCGAAGGTTCTAGTACTTACGATAATTATGGTGTGCTTTATAATGGTAGTGGATTCAACCCTGCAAGCCCCCTTACAAATAATATTGATGCTGATGATGACGATGGCCCAGGATTAAACTTCTCGATTACGCAAACACTTGCTGTTGGTACTTATTATCTTGTATTTACTACTTATCAAGATGGTATTTCAGGTGCCTTTTCCGTAACCACCACTGGGCCTGCATCAGTTTCATTGCCTTTAAATTTGTTGAGCTTTGATGGTAAGTCATTTGCAGGATACAACAATATTGAGTGGCAAACAGGTAGTGAAAAAAACACGGCGTCGTTTGAGCTTCAACGTAGCAATAACGGTAGCGAATATGCTAGCGTAGCTACAGTGGCGGCAAAGGGTGAAGGAGACCATACGTATAACCAACAAGACAATGATGCTGAGGGTACCGTTTATTATCGCCTTAAAATGATAGATAGAGATGGTCAATTTACTTTTAGCAATACGCTAAAAATTGTCGGCAAACAAAACATTGAAAGTATGGCAAGTGTGAGCCCTAATCCTGCAAAAACAAATTTGAGCATCTCTTTGCCAAATAAAGATTTACTAGGTTCAGAAGCAAGTGTTATAAATGTGAA
>JADLEN010000223.1 GCA_020846105.1 Chitinophagaceae bacterium
TCACCTTGATAATCTTTACATGGCCACCAGCTACTCGCCCCTAATCCTTGGCAGGCAACAGAAATCCAAGGATTACCGAGGCTGTCTTTTGTCCAAATAAAGCCACCATCCCAAGGTGGCTTTACCGCTTCGTGAGGTTTACCTTCGTAAATTATTGTAACTAAATACGAGGACCCAATTTTGAAATTTTCTTTTTTTACTTTCAACCAATACACATTTTTTTCACGAACTAATAGCAGGGTATTTTTTGTGGTATCGAAAGAGAAAAGACCGACTGCTCCAGAACTTTCACTCCATATTGCCTTCGATATTTTCATTGGTTCTTGCAAATCAATTTGCATGGAGTCTTTTGCCAAGGCTATTACTTTAAATTGAATAGTACAAATTCCTTTTAGGGTTTTAGAAGCAGTATCTAGTTTTAATTGGAGATGGTAATGCTGCACATCCCACCAATCTCTACCTCGACCATTGCTGCCGCGGAGTGTATCTTGGCGGTTAAAAGCAAACAGGGCATTTGCGCTAAGCAAACACCCTGTAAGTATTGTTATCAGTTTTACTGAAAAATTCATAGAAATTAATTAGTGGTTATGACCATCACCAGGACCGTGCTCTGCAGCAGGCGCTTCGGCTTCGGCAATGTTGGTTACTTCTACATCAAAAACAAGTACACCATTTTTAGGTATATCGGCACTAGGGCTACGCTCGCCATAAGCCATCGGGCTAGGGATGTATAAGGTAGCTTTAGAACCTTTTTTGAGCATAGAAACACCTATATCCCAACCAGCAATTACTTGTCCTTGGCCAAGTGTAAAGCTAAAAGGCTCTACGTGGCTAAATGCAGGATCAGTGTTGGAGTCAAAGGTTTTGCCTTCGAGGGTTTTACCTGTATAGTTTACCGTTACTTTCTGACCAGCTTTGGCGGTATCGCCTGTGCCTACTTTCAACATTTTGTAATAAAGGCCAGACGGGTGTCTTTTGGTACCGGTGATATTCTTGTCTTTAAAGTATTTGTTGATAGCTACAGAATCGGCTTTCATTTGCGCTTGGCCTTTTTGTGCTTTTTCTTTAAATGCATCGGCTTGTTTCTTTTGCTTTAGCACTACTACATCCTGATCGAACCACATGCCAGCACCTTTTTTCATCCAAGGTAGCTCTGGAGCACCCATTGCGAGCACAGAATCTAGTGGCATACGGAAAGTAGCACTATCACCTTCGGTAAGCAGTTGAAAACCTTCCATAAGATCGAAACGAGGCTGCTGTGCAGGGCGTATTTGCAATTCGAAAGGCTCGTTGTTGTTGGCTTGTCTTGAGCTGAACAAAACGCTGTCGCCTACTCTAGCACTGGTGTGCAATGTGATGAAGTCTCCAACTACTGGGCGTTCGCCTTTGGCATCTTTCCATAGTCTGTATTGTAAGCCATTGCTTACTTCTGTCCAACCATTTACGGTTTTGCCTGTTGTGATTGGTTGCGCAACAAAATTTTGTTGTTGTCCTTGCGGGGCTTGTGCCATAGCTGTTGCAGCTACTGTGCAACTAAGCGATAGTAAAACTAACTTTTTCATTAAGGTTTTGTGTTTAAAAATTTAGTGAGTTGTAAAAATCGGGCTTAAGACTTATTTAAAGTCCAAAAGTTCAACATCAAAAATTAAAATAGAATTAGCAGGTATCAATGGGCTTGGGCTTTGTGCACCATAAGCCAAAGTGCTTGGTACGTAAAGCGTTCCTTTAGCACCTTTGTTGAGTAGCGCAATACCTTCGTCCCAACCAGGAATAACGTTGCCTTTGCCTAAAGGAAATTCTAATGGCTCGGTGTGCTGGAATTGAGGATCAATGTTAGAATCGAACATTTTTCCGTCCATCAATTTGCCGGTGTACATTACTTTCACAGTTTGGCCAGCAGCAGGCAAAGCGCCAGTACCAGGCTTAGTAACTACATAATACAAACCACTAGCTGTTTTTTGAGCGGTAATACCGTTGGCAGCAAAGTATTCTGTAAGTGCTTTATCATCTTTTTCTTTTAGTTCTGCTTCAGCTTTTTCTTTAGACTTTACAGAAACCATCTTGAATTGAAATTCTAATTTGTCGGTAGGTTTTGCAAAAGTATAAACCTTGCGTGCCATAGAATCAAGCTCTACACGTATTACCGCACTATCGCCAGCCGAAAGCATTTTTATAACCTCGGTAGGGTCCATTGATTTTGTAGCTTGTGGGTTTTCTTGAAGTGGCATTTCTACAGGTTTGCCATCGTTCATTTTTCTGCTTTCAAACATCACACTATCGCCTATTTTCACAAGCATGTGGTATTCTATAATATCACCTACTTTGGCATTTTCACCTTTCTCGTCAGTAACGATAAGGTATTCTACACCATCTTTTGTTTTTTTAAAGGTTTTGTTGCCACCGCAGGAAGTTGCACCTACAAGTACTGTTGCCATTGCTGCAACCGGAAGAATCTGTTTGAACATAAATTTTTGAGGTTAATTTAATTTTTTATTTTGAGGGGTGAAATTCGGATAAAATTTCCTTAAATCGAAAAATAGTTTCTTTAAAATCTTGTGAAGATTGTCCGCCAGAGGCATTAAAGTGTCCGCCACCATTGAAATAATTGCGTGAAAATGCATTTACATCAAAATCTCCTTTGCTTCTAAATGACATTTTAATACCGTCTTTGCGCTCAATAATAAGCGTTGCAAAACGAATACCAGCAATACTCAAAGGGTAATTTACCAAGCCTTCGGTGTCGCCTGTGCGTATGTCAAACTTGTCTAAATCTTCTTGACTAATAGTAATAAGACCACTATGCAATTCGGGGAATATTTCCATTTTTTGGTGAAGAATATAACCCAAGAAACGTGTGCGTCGTTCGCTCCAAGCATCATAAATCTCTTCGTGGATAATGCTTTGCTTAAGACCTTTTCGCATAAGGTCGGCTATCATTTCGTGTACAGAGGCTGTGCAAGCGGGAAAACGAAATGATCCAGTATCAGTCATAGCACCAGTGTACAAGCAAGCGCCAATAGTAGTATCTATAAGCGCATTGTCACCAGCAAGATTGATAAAATCGTATACCATTTCGCAAGTGCTACTTTTTGCAGCATCGCTAGTACCATAGTCGAAACTAGGGCTTGGGTACATGTGATGGTCAATCAAAACTTTTGGCTGTGTAGCATTTTGCAATAATGATTCTAGGCTTTTCACCCTATTAAGCGCATTAAAATCTAGGCAGAAAATAATATCTGACTCGGCAATTAATTTTTCCACCATTTTAGGCTCGCCTTCATAATTAAAAACGAGCTCTATGCCAGGAGTCCAAAGCAAAAAGTCTGGCACCTCGCTGGGCGACACAGGGTAAACAACATGACCTTTTTTAAGGAAATAATGTGTAAGCGCCATCATGCTACCGATAGCATCGCCATCGGGCTTGTGGTGTGTAGTAATAAATATTTTTTTTTGACTTTGTAAAAGTTCAAAGCAATCTTCTATTGGCTTCATTTTTGACTTTGGGCTTGTGGTGAGGTATCTTTTATCCTTAATTGCCAAATTCGCTCAGGAATTTGATACGCATCATTTGAAGGGTTTCGATACTTACATCACGGTCTTTAAACTCGTCATATACATCATTAAGGTCGTCGTCTTGGCTACTTCTAAAGTAATCAAAAATATCTTCTTGTTCGTCTTCGTCTAATTGCTCATCTATACAATAGCTGATGTTAAGCTTGGTACCACTAGCTACAATTGTTTCCATTGCCACTAGCAACTCATCCATAGAAATACCTTTGTTTTTGGCAATGGTTTCGAGAGGTATTTTTTTATCAATATTAGTAATAATAAAGACCTTCATCCCGCTTTTATTGACCACACTGCGCATCACAAAGTCATCCGACTTTTCTATATCATTTTCCTCTACATATTTCGTAATAAGGGAAATGAATTTTTTGCCGTAACGCATAGCCTTTCCCTTACTTACACCAGCTATTTTTTCTAGCTCTTCGGTGGTGGTAGGGTATGTGGTGGCCATGTCTTCGATAGAATTTTCTAAGAACACCACAAATGGTGGCACATTATTCTCTTGGCCTACCTCTTTGCGCAGCTCCATGAGCATTTTGAAAAGGTTGTCATCCAATGCTGCACCAGATTCACCATGGTTATTTACCACCTCATCGTCTTCTACCTCACCTGCATATTTATGGTTGAGGCTTACCTCAATTGAAAATGGCTTTTTTATAAATTTGTGTCCTACTTCAGTAAGTTTTATCAAGCCATACTCTTCTATGTCTTTGCGTATCATACCTTCCAACATCATTTGGCGAATAAGTGATTGCCAAAAATTGGCATCCATTTCCATCACCAATCCTGCACCAAAAGACTTGAGCTTATTGTGTCGGAAAGTTACAATTTGAGGATTGCTTACACCTAAAACTACATTGACAATATAATCTATACCAAATCTTTCGTCAACACCTTTGATAGCTTCTAAGACAATTTTCACACTATATTTTACATCCAACTTTTCCTTCGGGTTGAGGCAATTGTCGCAATTGCCACAATTGTTCTCTTTCAGATTTTCTCCAAAATAATGAAGCAAGAGTTTGCGTCTGCAAACACTACTTTCGGCATATGCTAGTGTTTCGGCAATTAATTGCCCACCCATTTCGCGCTCGCTAAGAGGCTTGTCGCGCATCAGGTGCTCTAGCTTTTGTACGTCTTTGTATGAGTAGTAAAGCATGCATTTACCCTCAAGACCATCTCGGCCAGCACGGCCAGTTTCTTGGTAATAATTTTCGAGTGATTTGGGAATGTTGTAATGGATTACAAAACGCACGTCGGGCTTATCTATTCCCATACCAAATGCAATAGTGGCTACTATTACATCTACCTTCTCCATCAAAAACATATCTTGTCTTTGGGAGCGAATATTGGCTTCTAAACCAGCATGATACGCCACAGCACTCACACCGTTGACTTGCAATAAATTTGCCAGCTCTTCGGTAGTTTTACGGTTGAGTGTATATATAATACCACTCTTGCCACGCATGCTGTGAATAAATTTGACGATGCTTTTAAGGGTTTTATCTTTCGATATTTTTGGTACTATCTCGTAATAAAGGTTGGCTCTGTTAAACGAAGATATATACACCTTTGGGTCGCGGAGCTCTAGGTTTTTTACAATATCGTCTTGTACTTTGGGTGTGGCAGTAGCGGTGAGCGCTATAATAGGTATAGCAGGGTTTATAGCCTCTATCATACCACGTAGCTTGCGGTATTCTGGACGAAAATCATGCCCCCACTCCGAAATACAATGCGCCTCATCTACAGCTACAAATGAGATATTTAGGTCTGAGAAAAACTCAATATTTTCGGCTTTAGTAAGTGTTTCAGGCGCTACATAAAGCAGTTTTGTGCCACCATCTAGCAGGTCTTGTTTTACCTTTCGTTGTTGTACTTTACTGAGTGTAGAATTAAGAAAATGTGCGATATTATCTTGGCTACTATAGCCCCTTATAAGATCTACCTGATTCTTCATCAGTGCTATAAGCGGTGAAATGACAATAGCTACACCTTCGCTAAGCAAAGCTGGCAGCTGATAA
>JADLEN010000224.1 GCA_020846105.1 Chitinophagaceae bacterium
AGCGCAATACCCAATCGGTATCGCCAAAATGCCGCATTACAAATGCTGCATAATAAATATCCAAAGGGGGATTGTTGTATGCCAGCTCATTATTTATAAGCTGCCCGTTGCGGTACGAAAATAAGTGCGTACCATCGTAGCCCAATATCTTGCCTTGCTCATTATATATTTTGGCAAACCACACTACAGATGCTTCATCGTCCCACATTGTGGTATGATTGAGGTGTACGAATGCCAAACCAATGTGAAGCACAAAAAGTGAAACAAGAAATAACTTAAACTTCATTGTAATAAATACTGGAAAGCGGCGAAAATATACAATATTGACAAGCTATTAAAATATAGCTCCTCCATTAAGAGTGTTGTGCATATACATGATTCAGATGGCCCAATGAATAGTATTGCATATCCAATTGCTTTTTTTTAGCTTTGCAGCTAAATAAAAAAAGTCTTGTTTCAAAACCTTTCTGTATTCGAAAAACGAATAATTTTCATAGCCATTCTGGCGCATACTATCTGTGCATGGTTTTCGCTTGGCTTTCATCACCCCGATGAGCATTACCAACTTTTAGAATTTGCCAATTACAAATTAGGCCACACCCCTCTTGAAAAATTACCTTGGGAGTACCCTTCTGAAATGCGCCCTGGCTTGCAACCCTTAATGGTATACCTACTGCTAAAGCCCTACTACGCGCTAGGCTTCACCGACCCTTACAGCTTTGCTACCCTACTTAGGTTTATAAGTGCGGCTATGGCATTTTACACAGCATGGGCTTTTCACCAAGCTATAAAAGGGCAGATAAAGACACTTTTTCTTCAGAATGTGCATCTTGTGCTCTCGCTTTTAGGTTGGGGGCTAGTATACCTACATGTTCGTTTTTCCTCTGAAAACTGGTCGGCCATTACTTTTGCTTGGGCCATCATCTTACTTTGGCGCCACACCAAATGGAGCTACTGGCTTTTCGGACTATAGGTAGGGCTCAGTTTTGTGTTCCGCTTTCAAGCCATCTTTATGATTGGCGCAGCAGGCTTGTGGATGCTGTTGATAGCCAAAACAAAATGGATAGACATTGCCAAGGTATTCATAGGCTTTATGCTAGCTTTTGCTATTGGCTTGCTTTGCGAATATTGGCTTTATGGCCATTGGGCTTTTAGTAGTTATAATTACGTTTTCCAAAATGTGGTTGAAAATAAAGCTGCCAAATATGGCGTGGAGCCATGGTATTGGTATTTCGAACAAATAGTAGTGCAAGGCCTTGCACCTTATAGTATTGTAATGCTGCTGAGTATCCCGATAATGCTTGTTTACAAGCCTAAACACATCCTCACGTGGTGCATGGTTTTGTTTCTGCTAGGCCATATGGTAGTGGCGCATAAGGAGTTTCGTTTCTTATACCCACTTTCCTTCTTTTACCCTTTTTGGGCAGTAATAAGTATCCAATATTTAGGCGAAAAGCTAAGTGGATTGGAGCATAAAAAATGGTACATTTTGAGTAAAAAAATAGCTTGGAAAAGCTTTTGGGTGGCCAACACTATCGCTTTAATATTGATGATTACCAAACCTGCAAATGACGTATTGGCACTCAACAAAGTATTGCTCGAAAACCTTAAAAAACCAACAGTAATTGTATATAGTTACGAATTCAACCCTTATGTAAATGGCGACACAATGGGTGCTACATTCTACGCCAACCCGCTTATTCATAGTTATTGCATCGATACTTTTCTTAAAGACACTGCGGCCTTGGCAGGCAAAGATGTTTGGATTTTTAGTGAGTTTGCCTACCCCAAAAACGAATTTATTTTTCAGTATGGCGGGCCTTTCTTCGATAGCTCACGTACTACCGTTTTATGGACAAGGCTACCACTTTGGACCTACCGCTTTAATTTCAACAATTGGCTAGAGCGCAGCAACCCGTATACATTGTATCAACTACACCCGCAGCCTGTGCGATAAATAAATACTCAAAAAAAAGAAAGCCCCAAACACGCAGGTTTGGGGCTTTTTTATGGCAAATCTTTAAGGAAAAACTATTTACTCATTTCGGCAAAATACTTGTGGAAATAAGGTATCGTTTCAATGCCTTTGTAATAGTTAGCAACATCATATTTCTCGTTTGGCGAGTGAATATTATCGTTGTCAAGCCCAAAGCCCATTAGTACTGTTTTGAGTCCAAGTGTACGCTCGAACAAAGCAATGATAGGAATACTGCCACCCCCACGAGTGGGAATTGGCTCTTTGCCAAATGCAGTATGGATAGCTTTTGCAGCCGCTTGATAAGCAATAGAGTCGGTAGGTGTCACTACTGGTTCGCCGCCATGGTGTGCTTTGACAGTAACATGTACACCTGCTGGAGCGATACTTTCGAAATGCTTTTGGAACAAGGCTGAAATTTCTTCGGAACTCTGATGTGGTACCAATCGCATTGATATTTTTGCATTGGCTTTTGATGGCAAAACAGTCTTTGCACCTTCGCCTATATAGCCACCCCAAATACCGTTTACATCCAAAGTAGGTCTTGTGCCGGTACGCTCGAGTGTAGAGTAACCTTTTTCCCCCATCACTTCTTTTACACCCAACTCATCTTGATATTCTTTAAGGTCGAATGGTGCTGCGTTTAATGCTTTTTTATCAGCATCACTTAGCTCCTCCACATTGTTGTAAAATTCAGGAATTGTGATGTGGTTATTTTCGTCGTGCAGTGATGCAATCATTTTGCACAAAATATTAATAGGGTTGGCTACTGCACCGCCATACACACCACTATGCAAGTCACGGTTAGGCCCCACT
>JADLEN010000225.1 GCA_020846105.1 Chitinophagaceae bacterium
ATTTTGGGCATAAAAAAAGCAGGCCAGCAATGTATGATTGCTGGCCTGCGTGGTATTGTGGGTAGTGTGTGGGCTACGGTTTATTTCATTGTTTTGGCGTGTTTGGCGCGGTCGTTTTCGTCTAGCATTATTTTGCGTAGGCGTATGTTTTGAGGGGTCACCTCGATACATTCGTCTTGCTGTATATACTCCATACACTCTTCTAGTGTTAGTTGTATTTTTGGTGCTATACGGTTGGCGTCGTCTGAGCCAGATGCGCGCATGTTGGTGAGTTTTTTGGGCTCGGTGGCGTTTACTACTAGGTCGCCTGGCTTGATGTGCTCGCCTATGATTTGGCCGCTGTATACTTCTTCGCCGGCGTCTATAAAGAAGGAGCCGCGGTCTTGTAATTTGTCCATAGAGTAGCCGGTGGTAGAGGCTGTGTTTTTGGATAGTAGTACACCGTTGCTGCGGCCGGGTATGGCGCCTTTCCAGGGTTTGTATTCGCTAAAACGGTGGGCCATTACGGCTTCGCCGGCTGTGGCGGTGAGCATGTTGCTACGTAGGCCTATGAGTCCGCGTGATGGCACGTCGAATTCGAGGTGTTGCATTTCGCCTTTGCTTTCCATGATGAGTAGCTCGCCTTTCTTTTGGGTTACTAGGTCTATGACTTTGCCGGAGTAGTCTGAGGGTACGTCTACTACTAGTACCTCGTATGGCTCGCATTTTTTGCCGTCTATTTCTTTGGTTATTACTTGTGGCTGACCTATGGTGAGCTCGAAGCCTTCGCGACGCATGGTCTCGATAAGTACGGAAAGGTGAAGGATACCGCGTCCGAAAACGAGGAATTTGTCGGCATCGTCGGTATCTGCTACGCGTAGTGCTAGGTTTTTTTCTAGTTCTTTCATTAGGCGGTCGCGTACGTTACGGCTGGTTACGTATTTGCCTTCGCGGCCAAAGAATGGCGAGTTGTTGATACCGAATTGCATGTTCATAGTAGGCTCGTCTATGGGAATAACCTCTAGTGCTTCGGGGTTTTCGAAGTCGGCAATTGTTTCGCCAATTTGGAAACCTTCTATACCTACTACTGCGCAAATGTCGCCTGCGGATACTTCGGTAGCGCGTTTTTTGCCCATACCTTCGAAGGTGTATAGCTCTTTTACTTTGCTACGTACCATGGTGCCGTCTAGTTTGCAAAGTTGTATGTTTTGGCCTTCTTTGATGGTGCCACGTGCTATGCGCCCGATAGCGATACGACCAAGGAATGAAGAATAATCGAGTGATGTGATTTGGAGTTGGATGGTACCTTCGGATACTTTTGGCTCTGGTACTTTGTCTAGTATCATGTCTAATACCGCGTCGATATTGTCGGTTTCTTCAAGTGTAGTGTTGAACCATCCTTGTTTTGAAGAACCGTAAAGTGTTGGGAAATCTAATTGTTCTTCGGTGGCATCTAGCTGGAAGAAAAGTTCGAAAACCTTGTCGTGCACCTCGTCTGGGCGGCAGTTTGGCTTATCTACTTTGTTGATAACAACAATTGGGTGAAGGCCAAGCGCCAAAGCTTTTTGGAGTACAAAACGTGTTTGTGGCATTGGGCCTTCAAAGGCATCTACAAGTAGTAGTACGCCATCGGCCATTTTCAATACGCGCTCTACCTCACCGCCAAAATCGGCGTGACCTGGGGTATCGATAACGTTGATTTTAACGCCTTTGTAGTTTACAGAGATGTTTTTGGCAAGGATGGTGATGCCGCGCTCGCGCTCGAGGTCGTTGCTATCCATTATAAGCTCACCAGTTTCTTGGTTGTCGCGGAATACTTGGGTAGCGTGGATTATTTTGTCGACAAGGGTAGTTTTGCCATGGTCAACGTGGGCTATAATAGCGATGTTACGAATATTCATAAAGAATGATAATTGACTTAAAAAAAATTAAATGGAAATAAGAATAAGTTGAAAGATTAATGTTGTGCTGTAGTGTTTGTGAACTTTTAGTACTAAGTATACACCAACAAATTGGGAATAAGCAGCAAAAAGGGGATAATAAAAATTTGTGCAAAAGTAGGGGAAAAAGTTTATAAAAATTGATAGTACTTATATTTGGGAAAATATTCTCAAAAGAAGCATCGCAGAATGATAGGATATTAAAATAAAAACTCCGCAATTGCTTGCGGAGTTTTTAGTGAGACCGTTGGGACTCGAACCCAAGACCCATACATTAAAAGTGTATTGCTCTACCAACTGAGCTACGATCTCAACGTTGTTCTTTTCTGAACGGGATGCAAAGGTAATGGTTTTTTTTTCTTGACAAAATTTTGAGTGAAATTTTTTCAAAAATAAATAATCTTAAACTAATTGCTGGCATATTAAGGCTTGAACAGCAGCTAATTCGTCGTTGGTGGGCCGCGTAGGTGCTTGCGCAAAATTGAGGTCGTTGGCAGTGCTAATAGGCACGAGATGCATATGTGCATGATGCACCTCTAGGCCAATAAATGAAATACCTACACGTTTACAATCGAAAGCCTGCTCCATAGCTTTGGCTATAGGCCTTGCAAAAAGCAACCAATTAGCAAGGTATTCATCGGCTGCATCATACACTTTGTCTACTTCTATCTTTGGCACTATTAAAACATGACCAGTACGCAAAGGCTCAATGTCTAAGAAAGCTAGGAAAAGCTCATTTTCGGCTATTTTGAAAGAAGGGATATCGCCTTTTATTATTTTTGTGAATATAGAGCTCATAAATAGCGTGTAATAGGGTTATAATGAAATGCTTTCGACCTTAAGTTTAAGAATGCCGCTTGGTACATCTATTTCAGCCACTTCTCCTTTTTCTTTACCCAGAAGGCCTCTGCCAATAGGCGAGTTTACAGAAATCTTGGACAGTTTAATATCTGCTTCGCCCTCCGAAACAATTTGATATTCATATGACTTTTTTGTTGCAATATTAGTAACCTTCACCTTACTTAATATAGAAACTTTACTAGTATCAATATCTTTTGGGTTGAGAATTCGGGTAATGGCGAGTGAATTTTCCAATTGTGCAACCTTTGCTTCATGCAATCCTTGTGCTTCTTTAGCTGCGTCATATTCGGCATTTTCTTTAAGATCACCCTTTTCTCTAGCTTCGGCAATTTGGCGAGCAATTTCGGCACGGCCTGAAGTTTTCATTCGATTCAATTCTTCACGTAGACTTTCCAAAGTTTCTTTAGAAACATAATTTACATTACTCATAATATACTTGGGGGTTTTATCAAAATAAATACAACGCTCCTACCTTAATAGAAGCGTTGTAAAGGAAATAAAGTATAATCAACTAGTTGTCAGATGGCTCAGATTCAGCTTTCTCTTTAAAGTTAAATCTTAAACCAAATGCATGAACACCATTAGCAGGACGCTGTGTAGGTCTATAACTATAATCAAAAGAAACTAATGGTCCTGACTGGCCAAATTTAGTAGAAATAGTAGCACCAATACTAAAACCAGTATAGAAAGTTGTGCTCTTTAGTTTATTCATAATATCTCGTTCATAACGATAAGCCGAGCGAAGCATAAATTGCTCTTTAAAAGCATACTCAACACCGCCACCAAGAAAGTCGTTATTAAAAGAGTTTGAAGTGAAGTTGCCTAAGGCAGTAAGACGGTGCAGTGGTTTAGCATCATCTGTACGATTTTTTTCATCGAGGTAAAAATCATAGCCAAAACCAATGGTCATGTAGGTAGGTAATTGAAATTTCTCTTGTGGCGTCATTCTTACAACACTGTAACTCGGATCGTTAACTGAAGGGCTTTCACTAGCAAATCCGCCACCAGAAAAACGCATGTTAGTACCTGCATTACGCAATGCGATACCAATATGAAGGTTGTCGTCCTTACCAGTTACGTACTGTATTCCTGCATCGATACTAGCACCTACTGCATTAATATTTCCAATCTGTTCAGTAATAAATGTTGTATTAACACCCCCTCTGATACTATGTGAAAATTCTTTAGCAAAGCCAAGAGATACATTTAGAAATGACGGCTTAAACTTACCGCCAGTACCTTCAGGAGCATCAACTGTTGTAACATCAATCTCGCCAAAACTCATTGACATTGCATTAATACCTATCACAGATGTTTCGCTTAATCGATAAGCCATACCTGCATTATTAATTGAAATACCAGTACCTGATAAATAGCGGCTATGACTAGCACCAACCTCTAGGTTATCGGCAAAAGATAAGCCTGCAATATTTATTTTCATAGCAGCAAGCCCACGCGTATTGGCAACATCTAGGCCAAACAATCCTGTACTTTGAGC
>JADLEN010000226.1 GCA_020846105.1 Chitinophagaceae bacterium
GCTGTTCCGGGTGCCGATTATTTTCAAAACAACCCTGGTTCCAAAACCTACGATTACATACAAGCGCGTGGTTATATTGATTTTGCGGTAGTAAAAAACTATGTGAACCTTACTGCGGGCTACGACAAAAATTTTATTGGCGATGGCGTGAGAAGCCTTTTCCTGAGCGACTTTGCAGCAAATAGCACCTTTGTAAAATTGAATACTAAAATCTGGAAACTCAATTACCAAAACATTTATTCAGAAATCATGCCACCCTATAACCGTGGTGCCGACAGGCAGTTGCCTGTAAAATATTCTACCACCCACTACCTCACTATTAATGCTACAAAATGGCTGAATGTTGGTTTGTTTGAAAACGTAATTTTTCAGCGTGCCGATCATTATTCTTTCGGTTATCTCAACCCTATAATTTTCTTCCGTGCTATAGAGCGTGGCTATGGCAGCCCCGACAATGTGAACCTTGGTTTTACGGCCAAAGCTATTGTTACCAAAGGTGTTCAGCTTTATGGTCAATTATTTTTAGATGAGTTTCGCTCCAAAGAATTGTTTGGTAGTAATAAGTGGTGGGGCAACAAATATGGTGTGCAATTGGGTGCGAAATATTTCGATGCTTTTACCATCAAAAACCTCGACCTGCAAGGCGAGCTCAATATGGTGCGGCCTTACGCCTATTCGCACAGCGATAGCATTACCAATTATAGTCATTACAACCAACCACTTGCACACCCGCTAGGCTCGGGCTTTGTAGAGCTGATAGGCATTGCCAATTATCGCCCAATAAACAAACTGCTGCTCACAGGCAAGCTGATGTATTACAAAAAGGGCGTGGACACTGGCGGTCTCAACTATGGCAATGATATTTTCCGTAGTTATAACACTGTGGCCAACCAATATGGTGTAAAAATGATTAACGGACTTAGCAGCACTTGTATGCTTATGAGTTTGAACGGTAGCTACAAAATTGCCGAGCGTTTGTTCTTTGATTTAGGCTTTATCTATCGCAATTATGCTTATGAAAATAACTATTTACCAGAACAAAAATCATTGAGTATTTATAGCGGTATGCGCCTAAATATTGCTCGCCGAACCTATGATTTCATGTAAATTTTAAATCAAAAATTTTGCGCATCGGTCTTTACTTCGGAAGCTTCAATCCTATACACAACGGGCATCTTATCATTGCCAATCATATCGCAGAACACTGTGCGGTGGACAAGGTATGGTTTGTAGTGTCGCCACAAAATCCGCTCAAAGAGTCAAAGTCTTTGCTCAACGAATATCACCGTTTGCATCTTGTGAACCTTGCTATAAAAGACAATCCCAAACTGAGTGCTAGCGATATCGAATTTAGGCTCACGAAGCCTTCTTATACTATAGACACACTCACGTATTTACAAGAGCAGTTTCCCAAAAATACTTTTAGTGTGATTATGGGTAGCGATAGTTTTCAGAATATAAAAAAGTGGAAAAATTATGAGCAAATTTTACTGCATTATAAGCTCATTATTTATAATCGTCCAGGGCATACTATCAAAGATAATTTAGCTGCCAATCTCGAATTTGTATCTGCCCCAATGTTGGATATTTCTTCTACTTTTTTGCGCCAACAAATCAAGAATAAGAAATCTATCCGTTATCTTACACCAGATGAAGTGTGTGCGTATATTAATGAGAACAGGTATTACTTGTAATTTATTAACAATGCTTAAAAGATTAAAAATTATGGTAAAATTTAATTATGGGAAGATGGTGGACAATATTTGAACTGTATGGTACGGTAAAATTATTATTCTGAGATCGAAATTTTAAAGTGCCACTCTTGTTTTTATTGCAAAAAAAATAGTAGTGCCCAATATTTTGAATGAATTTTAATGCCAAAGTTTGCACCATATGTTTTTCTTTCCTTTTTTACAGACTTAACACCAAACGATGAGGCTACTTTTTTATCACCAAAGGTTGCAAAATTGTTGCTCCATCCGACAACGGCACTGGCATAATATTTTTTGTCTGCGCTACTAATGTATTGTGCAGCTACTTGATAAGTAGCTGCACAATACAAAACTATTAACATTGATAATTTTTTCATTACGACTTGTATTTGTATAATCCAATGTATCTATTTCCTGGAGTAATGCTATAGTACACCCAAGTCGTACGAAAGTCAAAACTTTTTAATGACCTTATGCCTGAATACGCCTCCAAGTTAGGTGTGGTCTTTTATAGAGAAAGAAATATACTTTAAAAGTCATACCGAATACCAAAATGATACTGTAGGCTAGTGCCTGAGTTACGTGTCCAAAATTTTTTTTGTTCTTGAAAACCACTTGGCAAATCATTCCTTACAATCAAAATACTATCAACTACAAAGGGACGGAAACCTTGCTGATACGAAAGATTAAAAATTGCACTAAGGTTGTTTTTAAATTTATACCGAGCCTCGGCAGTAGCTTTTAGTAAAAAATGAAAACCTGTTTGCTGCATTGCTGGTACTCGAAAATAATAAACACCATTTTGTCCATAAAGTGTTCGTTCATCTTGGTTTGGTCTAGCTGTATCTTGTAGTAGACTGGAATAAATAGTATAGCCTATGGTAGGAATTAGATATGTATTTAACTCAAAACGTCTAGTTGAAATTATGTTTCTACCAATTCGCAACCCTGTTTTGAACAACATTAGTCTATCCGCAGCACCTGTCAATCCACTAGTCAAAGACAAGCCACCACCATACTGTTTATTCACGGTATTGTAACCACAATCAAACTCATCATATATGAATTCTAAACCTACAGAGTATTTATTTGTGAAATGTACCCCGAAATTTAAACCAAAAGATTTTTTTTCTTTTTTTACAGACTTAACTCCAAACGCTGAAGCAACCCCTTTGTCGCCAAATGTTGCAAAACCGTTGCTCCATCCCACAACAGCACTAGCATAATATTTTTTATCTACACCAATAATATTTTGTGCAGCTACTTGGAAAGTAGCTGCACAAAATAAAAAAATTACAATTGTTAGTTTCTTCATTATTATTTATATTTATACAAACCTATAGTACGCCAAGTAGCAGCAATGCTGTAATAAGACCAAGTATTGCGCATATCAAAATGGTCTAATGACCTTGTACTTGAATATGCTCTCCAAGTGAGCTTATTGTCGTATACACCGCCTGGTTTTCCTACACTATAACCACCTCTTTTATGTGGAGTTACATTACAACTGGTAGGAGTAGTTAAACCAATATTGGTTTTGGTAGCCCAAGCGGGGCTTGTGCCTTTTGTGTATTTCAGTTCACTAACAAGGCTAAAATAAATACCTGCTTTTTGGTAAGCTATTTTCGCAGATGCTCTATATCTTGCATTTGCGTTATAAAGGTCATCGTTATAACTATCTCCTTCACTACCGAAGGCCGAAGGGGTACCACCTCCGGGGTTGTTAATGCCAATCACACCTGTTCGCAATACCATAAAGATATCGTCATCATTAGCACCTACAGCAGATTCATCCATTTTGTTCATATAGCTTGCATCAAATGTTCCTGCCTTGAGGCTTGCATAATGAGCAGCTAAATGGCTTTGGTTCATTTCGAGCAAATAGCCATTGTCTGTTTGTACATTAAATACAAATCCCTCAATTTGCACCATATTGCTAACGTCCAATAAACGCAGCATCAAAGGGTCACCAAAGTTTTGGTTTTTGTTGTCTTGCGCGCTCACGCCATAAGTAGCAGGGTCGCCGAAAGCAGTGTAGGCAGATGTAAATGCTAAAGCGTCTTCCCAACCGTTCAGTTGTTCGTCAGTAAAAGTGGTAATGATGTTCAACACATTTTCATAGGCTTCTTGTGTGGTAAACACTAGAAATCCTTGTGTCGATTTACTCACTCCTGTAAGTGCTGCTTGGTTAAAGTTGTTGTCCACCACACGCATTAACGCAGTATTACTGTTTTTTGTTGTGCTAGAGGCAGTTGGTGCTTTAGCATTTTCTTTTTTGCACGATGTTAGTGCAGTTGTTGTAAGCAGGCCTACTGCTAAAAATAGAATAATCAGTTTTTTCATTGTTTTTAGATATTATTTTTTGTTTTTTACTACCAAAATCACCTTTTCGTTGCGAGCTAAAAAGACTTTTTTGATTTTTTAATTTGCACTACAACCTCGCATTTTGTAGATAAAACAAAAGTAACAGCAATTAAATTGTTGCAAAAATTTTCACCTTACAATCATCGCAAGCAAATCTTATAAGTATCGCTAAATACTTTTTTTTACTTAATTTGCAGACAAAAACAATTGTAAAACCATGAACTATGAATGAACAAACTTTTTTGCCAAATGTTGCCTCCAATATCAGAAAATGCAGAGAAATTAGAAACTATGATCAAGCCTATATGGCCAAGGCTTTAGACATTTCTACAACCGCTTATAGAAGCATAGAAAGTGGCGCAACGAAACTAACATTGGACTATATTTTTGCCATTGCAAAAATACTATCGATTACACCTGAAACTCTACTCAATTTTGATGAAAATACCATATTCAATATTTACAATAACACTGTGAGGAGAGACTTAATTGGCAAGGTCGATAACCTTCATCAGTATAGTGTTGATGACTTTAAAGACCTGATAAATATGCTACGTATGAGCCACGAGAAACTTGCTGAAATGGTAGAGAAAAACAGCCAAATGAGTAATGAAGTTAATAATGTTGTGCTCAGTGTTACAAATCTTGTAAGAGAAATGGCTCTGCTACAAAGAAAATAAAGACAATTAAGTATTACTACCCCTCAATAAATGGAACAATACTCTTCAGGAATTTTTATGGTTCGCCCTGCGCACTTTGCTTTTAACGAGCAGACAGCCGCTTCCAATACTTTTCAGAATGCGACAGTATCTATTACCGACATCCAAGCCAAGGCAATTGCTGAATTTGATGCTGCTGTGTGTACACTTCGGGAAAAAGGGATTGAAGTCTGGGTAATAGAAGATACCGATGAGGTGATTAAACCTGA
>JADLEN010000227.1 GCA_020846105.1 Chitinophagaceae bacterium
CATTGTAATTATTTTTTCGCAAGACCATTCGGCATAGTATTTCGGGAACAACAAATAAGGAATCTGTGCACAGTCTTTGCGTACGGCTTCACTTTGCTGTAGCTCCAATTCGTAGTCGGTTTCTTCTCTCAGCTTATCTTCTATTTCCTGAAAATATTCGTCGGAAGTGCCTTTAAGGTTGAACATCCGAATAGCAATCGGTTTTACGAGCGCAATATCTGTAGCGATGCTTTCGCGCACGCCAGGGTATTGGATTTTTACCGCAAGTAGTTTGCCATTTTTTGTTGCTTGGTGCACCTGACCAATGCTTGCTGCATTGATAGAGTCGGGGCTGAAAGTGTCAAAAATTTCTTCTGGGTATTTTTTAAAATATTGTTTGAAGGTCTTGCGCACCAAGGGTGCCGACAATGGCGGAACAGAAAATTGCGACAAGGAAAACTTCTCGACATAAGATTGCGGCAGCAGATTTTTTTCCATACTCAGCATCTGTGCTACTTTTAGTGCACTGCCTTTTAGGCTCTTCAATCCGTCGTAAATATCCTCTGCGTTATTTTCGTGCAGCTTATCTTTTGTAAGCTCGGGGCGAATTATTTTTTCACCATAATATTTTAGATAATTACCACCAACTTTTGCGCCTGTTTGTAGCAATTTGCTTACCCTTTCAATCTTTCCCGTAGGTATCGAATCTATTGTCTTCATTGCTTTGTAGCTTTATTTGAAAGGGCTTTCTTTCCACAAAAATTTACCCAAATCCACCAAACTTTTCATTGGTATATTTTCCATCAAATCAAAACTGGCGCGTACCGATTTCTCTATCAGCACATCTGTTTTTTCGAAGCTTGGCGAAGTATCATTCATCCAAAAATTGAGCGTGAACAGAAATTGCAACCAAGCACCCTCTTGCAAAATTTTGCCTTCCATCTTTTTCAACTTTTCATCGGGCATCATAGATTGCGTGCTCGTAATGGTATTTGCAAAAGCAAGAAAATGAGTGCGCAATTCTTTGAGCTGCATCAACGATGCTAATGGATTTTTAGTTCCTTTGAGGCTCATCAGAATATAGCTGCGGTTGGCAGTGGCCATCTCGAAGAAGGTAAAATAATAGCTCAATAATTTGTTGGCGTTATCGTAGCTGGCAAAGGCTTCATTCTTTTCGAGCAAGTGCATACTGTGCTGGTGCAATGCCACAAAAAACGCAGCTTCCACCATTTCGAAAGAAGCAAAATGTTTATAAAATTCGCTTTCTTCAATATTGATTTTTGTACAAAACTGATACACATTCGAGGGCTTGCTAGCTTGCTCCAAAAGGTAAGTGGTGTAATGGTCTATTATGTCTTGTGCAGTGAGTGCCGCTGCTTTTTTCTTTGTTGCCATTTTGTTTAATCTTTATTTACCAAAAATAAACAGAATAATTCGATAGTTCATATTTCATTTGGCTATTTTCCTAAATTTTAACCTTTCTGAGCTTGTGTGTTTAAGTTTATGAAACCCAATAGACAGCCAGTTTGTTCTAATATTTTTGCTTGCAAAAAACCTTTGTACACTTAGTGGTAAAAAAATTAACCACAAAGAGCACTAAGCGTGGCACAAAGGACACAAATGCTGCTTCCTTGGCAAGGGCTTGGGGCTGGCTAAGTATTTTTAGGATGCTTGGTGGGCGCTGGTATTTTCGTTGCAGCTTGTTGGTAGCCATTGTGAAAATTAATTGCTAAACAGCAACAAGGGTGGAAAAAAAATTTTTGCCCAAAAGCTTGTTTTTACCAATAACAATTATTTACCTTTAGCCTAATATTTATTTAATCACTCAGTTTTAAAACCCCCTTTTTTATGTCAAACATCAACAGCAACCGACTAGACGTAAGCCTTGCCCCGCAAGAAGTAACGCAAATCAATGATGCCATCACCAATATCGAAGTGCTGATGCCCTTCCTTACTGGCCTCACTGCCGAAGAGCGCATCGCCATCCCCAAAATCAATGTTGCCAACAAAGCATTTACCGAAGATGCTATCAACATTGCTGTGAACAACCCAAGCCTTTTCCCAGGCTACATTATCCCTGCTGATATGCAAAAAGACCTTTTGCTCTTTGGTCAGCTGGATGTATTGGCAACCTCACTACGCCGCGTGCTAGAAAAAGTAGAAGACACCCTAATGCTAGCCGGTAGCGAATCGTACATCTCTGCCCTAGCAGTGTACCGCAGCATTGGCGCAGCCGCCAAAGCAGGCGTACCCGGTGCCGATAGCCTATATCAGCAACTTCGCGCACGCTTTTCCGAGCAAGGTGGCAACGGCGACAACAACCCGGCACCACCACAGCCCGAACAATAACAAAAAAACACATAAATATACAAGCCGCTTATTATCAATACAATAAGCGGCTTTTTTGTGCCCAGATACCCACCCATATAGGTAGGGGGGGGTACCCCTATAGGTACCCCCCCCTACCCAAAACCCAAACTCGCCCAGCCCAAAGCTAAACGCACCGAGCTAAAAGCTAAACTAAAGGAGCTTTGACCCAAACTAGCCTAGCTGAAAGCCAAACTAGCCTAGCCCAAAGCTAAACCGACGGAGCATTAAGCAGCGCTCAGCCAGCCCAAAGCTGCGCTCGCTTGGGTAAAAGGTAGGTTGGCTTGGGTGTGGGGTGGATAAGTATTTTGGGGATGTTTGGTGTGTAGGTGGTATTTTTGTTGCAAGGTCAGAAATAAACTAATCATTACTCAATGGCATTAAACAATTATTCAGAGAACAAATATCGCCGCGACGTAGTCAGAGACAACGCCGAGCAGGGGGATTACTTTTATAAACTCAATCAGCATCTAAATCCGTATGTGTATAAATTGTTTTAATTCTCATCAAAATTCTTTAATAGCCCTCTTCGGTCAAAATACCGTGAACCAACAATTGGATAGATTGTTAGAAATACTAAATGCAACTGAACAAGCTTGGCACGCAAATCTTAACTATTTTAATGGCATACCCATAAGATATATCCTTATTTGCGAAGCTCCGCCTTGGAGACCAGTTGGAGAAGAGATTTCCTATTTTTATAGTCAAACCAACGGCTCTATATTAAAAACTGTGTGGAGAGCTTTTTTTAATAATAATGAAGTCCCAGAAAACGCTCATCTCTTTTTAGCACAACAAGGTTTTTTGTTGGTAGATAGTATTCCGTATTCTTTGAAATACACATCTAATCAGCGCAGAAAAGTTGCATATCGTGCGCTTGTCTCGAATTGCTTAAATTGTACAATTGGAAAAATAAATACGCCTGGAATAGAAGTAGAACCCAATGTCAAGATTGCATTGGGATTCAAATTGAATGCAAGAGCATTTATGAATGCAACAAACAATGTATTGCAAATTGGAAATGGTATCGACCATATAAATTTTACAGAAGATAATATAGCTGCAGACGGGTCGGGAAATATTAATAGCACTAGACTTCGGTCAATATTGGGAATACAATTTTAAAAAATAAACTAATACAATGAAAAAATTTTTAACTACTGCATTTGGTATTATCTGCATTATAGGTGTAACGGGCTATTTGGTAAATTTAAAAAATCAGAAGGATAACGAATTCAAAGAACAGGCTGAAAAAGAGGATCAAAGGGTCAAAAGGCTCCGTGTAAATGTTGGTAATGTTCAGTCACCCGAATCTGAAGAAAATGGCGAGTTAGATGGTGACGAGCTGAATGTTGATGAGGGTGGTGGCGGCAATTGGTCTGCAAAAACAGACGAAGATTGGGAAGCTACTTTTAAAAGGCAGGACGCACCTCGCTATAGCGACGAAAAAAGAGGCGACAATAGAATGATTATTTGCCCTAACTGCAATGGTTCTAAAAAGGTAGATGAAACTTGTAATCGTTATGATTGTAGTTATGATATAAACGGAAACAAAAAGAAATCAGGCGGTTACAACCAGAACGGCAGCAGTTGTTCTTATTGTCACGGATCAGGCATTGAAAAATCAGAATGTGATGTATGCCACGGGAAAGGTAGAATTAGAGAATATGAATAATAGGATGTAAAAGAGCCCTAGCTCGCCGTAGTCTATCGCTGCTCGGCGTAGTCTGGGGCGATAGCCTTTTTGCAGCATAGCCGACTACGTCGTGGCTACACAGCAGTCTCCGGACTGCTTTTTTTGTGAGTGCACTGATGCACCCCTAGCCCCTCTCCTTCGTTAAG
>JADLEN010000228.1 GCA_020846105.1 Chitinophagaceae bacterium
AATATGCAGCTCTGTGCCTAGTTGGGCAAAATTTATTTTTTGTACAATACGCAACACACCCTGTGCAATGCCCAACAGGCCTGCATATACAATGATACGCTTGCCCAATGGTCTTTCATTATTTGGCAATTCCGTGACTGGGCTTAGGTTTCGGTACAGCATCACATTTGCATCGGGTATGCTGGCAAGTATGTGGTTATGAATGTAGTGAGATTGTACCGTAAATGCATCTGCTCTGCAGTACATTTTCTGTTCTTTTTTTTGCAATAATTGGTACAGCCATCCCTCTTTTAAAAATCCTAAATCATAAGCAGATTGAGGCCAAAGATCACTGATATTGAGCACTACCTTTCTTTTAAGTGTTTTGGCCAAGCTACTGCCAATAACGCCTGTAACAAATGGAGGAGAGCTCATATAAATTATGGAGGATGGTAATCGCCACAGTTGCCAAAAACCTAGTGTGCAAAGCGATAAAGCATAGCTTGCAAGACTCAGGGCACGCTTTAGTTTATTAGACGAGTTGGTAGGCCACATCCATAGGCGAATAACATTAATACCATCCACTTTTTCTTTCACAATGATTTTGCCTTTATAGGCATCAAAAATTTTTCCAGTAGGGTAGTTGGGCATAGCGCAAAGCACCGTTACCTCATAATTTTTGGCAAGCAGCAACACGGCCAACTGGTACATTCTATTGGGTGCAGCACCTTTTTCGGGTGGAAATGAAGAGCATAGTAAGGTGATTTTTTTTGCCATTTATTTAAACGTTTCTAATGCTAAAAGCTAATGCCCAAGCCTAGCTCGGCTAGCTCTGCTGTGGCATAATGTGTTTTTAAAAGCGTACTAATGTACAGTTCTTTCACTGCTCCTTTTTCGGCTTGTAGCAAATACCAATTCATTCCTAGCCGCTGGTATATTGGAGCCTTTGGAAGTAGCGTTTGATGCAAATACGCACCTATTTGCATTTGCAAGCCTACGCGCCCATACAGAAACTCGTGCCCTAAAAATATGCCAGCATTCCATGCGTATTTTTTTTCGCTGCCTGTATTTATTGCTTGCAAGCGCATAAAATCGTACACGTTTTGGTTGTAAGAATAATCCAAACCAAAGAGTATTTTATTTTTGCTCCAATACCGTTTGCTCAAAGAAATACTTGATAGCAAAACTGGGGTGGCAGCACTACCAGCACTTTCTCTTGTAGTAATGGCTATGCCTTGTCTTGCTTGTAGCAATAGCCTGTTGGTAAGGTTTGGAGGTAGTTGATTATTACGAAGAATTGCATGTCGGGCTTCGGGGAAATACCTAAACCCAACATGCCCACCAATAAAATTTACACCAAGGTTTGGTTGTCGGAACCGGGCCGATGACATGTGTGTAAAGGTAATGCCTGCTTGCAGGTCCCAATGACTGTTGATATGGAACCGAATATCTGAATGAAGCAAACTGTAATTATTTATCTGCGATCCAATGGCGTTGTTGAGGGTATCCCAAAATGGGGCATAAGGTCTGTATTGCTTGCTAATATATCCTAGCCCCATCCCAAACCTCATTGTCCACTCCCATTGGGCTTTTCGTAAAAGTGGTAATTCCAAATTAGGATATATACCAACCCCGTATCCATAATATTTACTATCGTAGTGCATATAGCTAATACCCAAGCCTATAGTGGGGTACCTGCGCCTAGATTGCCAGTCGTTTTTTCCCTTTGTTTTCCATAAAATATTTACGTCTATGCCAGAAGATATTGGTGGTATGGGCCCTTTGAAATTTCGGGTATGTTTAAAAATTTTCCCCGTAAGTAAATTAGATTCGAATCCGAAATAGCTACGCTGCTCTGCTTGTGCAAATATAACAGCAACATTAGCTACAGCCAGCAGTAGCAGTAATAGCAAGAATTTGCTACATTTAAAAACAGTATTTGTAAGGCTGTAAATTAGGCTCATAAAATGATGGTCAAACCTACACATTTTTGCTACAAAATCACATGCATCCAATAGCCTATCTTTGCCGCAAGTACAGAAAATATAGATAATGACCCTTACGATAGTAGTAGCTGCTTCCGAAAATAATGTAATCGGAATCAACAATAACCTTCCCTGGCATTTGCCGGATGATTTGAAGTTTTTTAAAAAAATAACTTTAGGCAAACCGGTAATCATGGGTCGCAAAACATTTGAATCTCTTGGAAGGCCATTGCCCAATAGACTTAACATTGTGTTGTCGCGCAGCCAACAATCTCTGCCAGAAGGAGTGATACAATTTCGTAATTATGAGGCTGCAATTGCTTATATCCAAACTCAAAACTGTGAAGAACTCTGTGTCATCGGTGGTGGCGTTTTATTTGCCGAGCTTATTAACAGCGTGGATCAGATTTTTCTTACAAGGGTACACACAATATTGGCAAATGGAGAAGTGTTTTTTCCTACAATCGATCAAAATATTTGGGAAAAAGTATGGGAAGAACACCATCCAGAAGATGATAAACATGCAATATCCTTTAGCTTTCAACGATACACTAAAATACCAACGAACTAGTGACACTATTTTATTATTGGCAACGATTCTTGTATAAGTTTAAAGCTAAGAATCGCCATGATATTCATTCGCCATTTGTGTACGACTTTATAGAGTCGGTAGTGAATAACAGCAGCGGCATGCACAATAATATTGCTGCAACTTTTTTTGCCGATGCCAATTTGAAGCAGAAGCAAATTGCCATCCTTGAACGGATATGTGTGCATTATGGCATATCGGCAATTGTGCTTTATGATATTGAAATGATACTGAATACTGATTCAGAATGTGTACGACTTTGGATTTTTGAAAACGCTAAGGATGTAATATGGCCATTAAATACCGAGGATATTGTAGTGGTTTTGCACTTATACAGTTATAAAGACCTGCTTGACAACTGGCATTTAAAGGCAAAAAATGCACAAGTAACACTTTCAATTAATGTTTTCGAATTGGGTGTTTTGTTTTTCAAACCTACCTTTAAAGTGAAGCAGCAATTTGTTTTGAAATATTAGAAATCAAAGCAGTATTTAAAGATTATGATTATTTATGCTCCAACCCTTATCTTTGCGCTTACAAAAATGTTGTTGATACTACGCAATTAGCTAAAACTAAGTAGGAATTGACGCAAAAAAATTTGTTGCAATATGATTGCAGACCTGATACTTACACTATTTTTAGTAGTTTTAAATGGCTTTTTTGTAGCCGCTGAATTTGCCATTGTTAAGGTACGTGCTTCTCAGTTAGAAGTAGCGAAAGCCAGCAAATCACTAACCGACACCGCGCGCAATATCGTAAGCAACCTCGATGCTTATCTCGCTGCCACCCAATTAGGCATTACCCTTGCTAGTCTTGGGCTGGGCTGGGTAGGCGAGGGCGTAATGACGGAAATGATACTCAATGCTTTTAGTTTTTTGAACATCAATATTGCAGAAGACGTAGCTCATAAAGCAGCAATACCTGTAGCCTTTTTTATCATTACCGTGTTGCATATTGTGTTTGGCGAGTTGGCTCCAAAGTCAATAGCCATACGTTATCCCACAAGCACCACATTCGCTATTGCTTGGCCATTGCGCGTTTTTTACTTTTTGTTTCGTCCTATAATTTGGTTGATGAATGGGTTTGCCAATTTGCTTTTACGCATGGTAGGCATACAGCCTTTGCACGGAAACGAGATTCACTCTGAGGAAGAATTAAAAATGATTATTACTGAGAGTCATGAAGGGGGTGCAATAGAACAAACCGAACGCGAACTTATCCAAAACGTATTCGATTTTGACGATCGCCGTGTATGGGATATCCTCACTGCCAAAAAGAATATTACCATCATCCCTGCAGAGCTTACAATTGGCGAGGCTATGTCATTTGCTATTAAAGAAGGCTACTCACGTTATCCTGTTTGTGGCACTGAATTAGATGATATTAAAGGAATTATTTACACCAAAGATTTGATGAAGAGCCTAATAGATTCTGATGCCAATGAGCAAAAGTCTATATTGCCTTTATGTCGTAAAGCTTATTTTATTTCGGCGAGTAAAAAGATAAAAGATCTACTAAAAGAATTTCAAAAAAAGCATATTC
>JADLEN010000229.1 GCA_020846105.1 Chitinophagaceae bacterium
AAAAAAAGCGGATGCACCTGCATCGCTTTCTACCCAAATAGTAACTTTCATTTTTACTAAAGCTTGTACAACCTCGGGCACAAGCGAAACGCGCGTTTCGGGCAATTGTTCTTTTAAAACACCTATAATCATAAGTAGTATTGTGTTTCGTTGAGAGAAATTTGAAAGGCGTAAGATAGTGTGTTAAATAGCTACATCCAAATTTTAACGTTCCGTAAAGAGCAAAAAAAACGAATGCCTACATGTTTTCAATACTTTTACCCCCTATCATTTTATAATCAATTGTAGCAAGAGTATGAAAAAACTATTTACTTCATTATTATTTATTTGTGGTTTAGGCCTTAGCGCATCTGCACAATACGAAAATACAACAATCCAAGTGGGGCAAAAAGCGCCAGAGTTGGCATTTGACGATCCTTCGGGCAGTAAATTAGTGCTTTCCGAAATTAATAAAGGGCGCATAGTCCTTTTAGACTTTTGGGCTTCATGGTGTGGCCCGTGTCGCAGAGCCAATCCTGAGTTGGTAAAAATGTTTAATGACTATAAAGGCAAAGCTTTCAAAGGTGCCAAAAAAGGCTTCACTATTGTAAGTGTATCTTTAGATAAGGCAAAAGAAGCATGGGTAAATGCGATAGAAGCTGATAAATTATCTTGGCCCTATCATATGAGCGATTTGGGCGGTTGGCAGTCAAAATCGGCACAGATATACGGAGTTCAATATGTGCCACAAGCATTTTTGATAGGTGCAGATGGCAAAATACTGCACAAATTCGTTTATGGCGAAAACCAAGAAGAAGTATTGAAAAAATATTTAAAATAGTTTTTCTCTTTAAACAAGGTATTTACTACCTTCGCAACCTTAATTTAAATAACTGTATGGCAAAATCCATACACAAAACACAATTTTTTAGCAATGAAAAAAGGAATTCACCCAGAAAATTACCGCTTAGTAGTGTTCAAAGACATGTCTAACGAAACTACATTCTTGACACGCTCTACAGCAGCTAGCAGAGAAACAATCATTTGGGAAGATGGTAACGAATATCCCGTAATTAAAGTGGAGATTTCAAATACCTCTCACCCATTCTACACTGGTAAATCTATGTTTATAGATACTGCAGGTCGTATCGAAAAATTCAAAAATCGTTACGCCAAGAAAGCATAATTCTATTGCACAATATTATTATCAAACTAAAATCCCGACATTTGTTGGGATTTTTTTATAACAGCTAATGAACTATATTTTAATAGACACTGTCGTTTGGCAACAATTATTGCCCTTTACTCATACAAGGCCAGTAGCAGACATTCGTTGTGGCATCCTTACTATGCGCGAGCGCTGGGAAATGCTTTTGGGCGCCAAAACAAGTAGCTTGTGCCCAGAATATAAGCAAGCTGTTTTTCCTGTAAAAACGGAAGCTGAAAATATTTTTATTAATGGTTCGGTTTTTGCAAATGAACAAATATTTGCGGCAATAAAATTATTGCAAAATGGTCAAAAACTTGTTACAGAAAATAAGCTCATCGCCTTTTGCAGCAATAATTGTAGCGATTTAAGTTTTGATAATTTTGAAGAAAAAATAAGCAATTTTATATCAATAGAACATTCAGAAAAAGTAAATTCCCTTGCACAAATATGGGACATCTTTTTACTGAATGAAGATGCGATAAAAGCAGATTTTGAGTTGCTCACCAAAAGGAGGACGTCGCAAGCCTTACCAGAATATGTAACAGCAATTGCACCCGAAAACATTTTTTTAGAAAAAGGTGCAATTGTAAATCCGTGCATAATTAACGCTAGCAAAGGGCCAATTTATGTGGGGCAAAATGCCGAAATAATGGAAGGCTGTATGTTGCGAGGGCCAATAGCTTTGGGTGCAAATGCGGTACTGAAAATGGGTGCTAAAATTTATGGAGCAACCACCATAGGCCCTGGCTGCAAAGTTGGGGGAGAAGTGAGTAATTCCATATTTTTTGCCAATAGTAACAAAGGGCACGATGGCTTTGTGGGCAACGCCGTGATAGGCGAGTGGTGCAACCTTGGCGCCGATACCAATAGTAGCAACCTCAAAAACAATTACGACGATATAAAAATTTGGAGCGAACATGACAACAAGTTAATACCTACAGGCTTGCAATTTTGTTGGCTAATGATGTGCTACCATTCCAAAAGGGGTATCAATACAATGTTTAATACTGCTACAGTAGTAGGGGTAAGTGCCAATATTTATGGCAGTGATTTTCCTGAAAAATTTATCCCTTCTTTTAGTTGGGGTTCGGCTGCCGAAATGACAATTTATAACTTCGAAACAGCAATGGAAACTGCCGATAGAATGATGAATAGGCGCGGGCTTTCAGTTAGCGAAGCAGAAAAAAAAATGTATCAATATATTTTTGAAAAAAGATAATTTTTAAATAAAAAACAAGACACAGAAAATGAGAAAGAAAATAGTTGCAGGCAATTGGAAAATGAACCTCAATCTTGGAGAAGGATATACGCTAGTGGCCGAAATTCTAAGCAAACTGCCATCACTTAGCGAAAGCCAACAAGTGATTATTGCACCTCCATTTTTGCATACGCAACAAACAATTACCCAAACACAATACACACCTTTTGTATCAGTGGCATCACAAACTTGCCATCACGAAACTTCAGGAGCATTCACTGGCGAAATTTCGGCAACCATGCTGAAGGATGCAGGAGTGCGCTACACATTAGTTGGTCATTCAGAGCGCAGAGCATTCAACAGTGAAGACAATGCATTGCTAGCCAAAAAGACAAGCGCAGCATTGGATGCGGGTATAGATGTTATTTTCTGCTGTGGCGAATCATTAGACATACGCGATGCTGAGCAGCAAAATGATTATGTAGCTCAACAATTAAAAGAGAGCCTATTTCATCTTGATGCTAAAGCAATGAGCAATATTGTAATTGCCTACGAACCGATATGGGCAATAGGCACAGGGCGCACAGCATCGGCGCAACAGGCGCAAGATATGCACCAACATATTCGTTCAGTATTAGTCGCCCAATATGGCCAAGAAGTAGCCCAAAACACAAGTATTCTTTACGGTGGTAGTTGCAAAGCGTCAAACGCCGCAGAACTTTTTGCTGGCGAGGATGTAGATGGTGGATTGATAGGTGGTGCCGCATTGGTTGCCGATGATTTTATTGGTATTATCAAGGCAATGATTGCCGCTAAATAAAAAAAGTTCAAAGAAAATTTGGTGGTTTTAAAAACCTGCTTATCTTTGCACTCCCAAACGGGGAAATGGCGTGTTGGTCAATCGGTTAAGACGCCTCCCTTTCACGGAGGAATGACGGGTTCGACTCCCGTACATGCTACCAAACGGGAAACATCTTCATCATCTGAAATGTTTCCCGTTATTTTTTGCCTGAAAGGCTTGATATTGCTGCGATGTAGCCAAATACTGCATTTACTCTTGGGGTTCGACAATGGTCGCTTTTCTTATCATAGACAATACCTTCGGGAAAGAGCAGATATTGCAGCTTTTGTTTTGACTCTTATCCGCCCAAACCCCACATTGACGGTAGTTTCGCAGAAAATTGAATTGCCATTTCAATACACTTATCGAGGTTCGACACC
>JADLEN010000230.1 GCA_020846105.1 Chitinophagaceae bacterium
ATCTTCGTAATAACTGTAGTTAATATGGCTGTCCGCTACAATATCGGCCATTACCGTTATACTGTTATAATTTTGATGCAAACCCACCATTGCGTAATGACTCAAATAACCTGCGTCTTTGGCATAGCGAAACCCATTGCCACTATGCCTGCCTTCTTGTATTCTATAATCGCTATGGGCATCTAGGTTGATACAATTAATACCATAACCGAGTGCTTTAGATGCTCCTTTGAGCAAAGGGAAAGCATTGTTATGGCCTCCACCTATTACAATAGGTATTTTGCCTGCGCGCACAATGGCGGAGATTATGGGATATACAATTTCATCTATTTGTGCTACAAGCTTTCGCAATTGCGCCACACTCATATCTTGTGATGCTTGCTGCCATGCTGTAAAGTCGAAACTACCAAGCACCAACAATTGTGCACCCGAGAACTGTGGAGTAGATTGTATATTCATTAAAGATTGTAAGGCAGGCTGCCAAGCTGTAGCTGCGCCGCCAATACCTCCATTGGCGCGTACACCAATATCTTCGGGGATACCTAAAAGCACAAAAGTAGCATCGCTCAGCGTTAGGCTTTCTTGCCATGAGTCAGCGATCGCACATAGTTGCACACATTCGCCCAACTTGGTTTCGCCAGGGCGCTTCAGGGTAATGGCATCAAGTGCTTGTGCCGATAGAATAGAAAAAGAATTGCTCATTAAATATAGGACCTTTAAGAGCAGCAAGATACGTGATATTGCTAGGGTGCAAGCCTAGATTTTTGCCAAGTATTATTGGCGTCTAGTTCAAAACAGATACGGTCGTGCAAACGGCTAGACCTGCCTTGCCAAAACTCTATACGCGTGGGTATTAGGCGGTAGCCACCCCAGTGCGCTGGCCTTGGAATATCTTGGCCCTCAAATTGGACTTGAAATTTTTGTTCGTTGTCTTCCAAGTATTGTCTATTGGGTATTATACTGCTTTGAGGAGACGCCCATGCACCCAATCTGCTGCCACGTGGGCGCACCTGGTAATATGCATCGCTCTCTTCGTCAGTCACTTGAGATATGATACCCTCTATCCGCACTTGTCGCTCTAGCTCTGCCCAAAAAAACAAAAGAGCTGCGTTGCCATTTGCAGCTAATTCTTTACCCTTATTGCTTTGGTAGTTGGTAAAAAAAGTAAAGCCCAAGTCGTCAATTGCTTTAAGCAATACGATTCGGGCATGCGGCCTAGATTGTGCATCTACTGTGGCCAAGGTCATTGCATTTATTTCTAGCACTTTAGCACTATCGGCTTCGGCAAACCATTTTTTGAAAAAAGAAAAAGGTTCATTACCAGCCTCTGCTTCATCCAAGCTTGCTTGAATATAGTCTTTACGGATATGCGCTATAGAAGGATGCTGTGACAAGATTATTCTTTGTTTTTGGCCAAAACATATTTGAGCATCACATACACTACTCCAGCAGTAAGCAATAGCGTAGTTACCCAGCCCATCAATACGCCAACTTTGTTGCCAGCGTCGTAAAATGCATTTAAAATAATTGGTTGAGACATAATATTAAGTTGAATTATTACGGGCGCAAGGTACTAATTGATGTGCATATTTCATGACTTTGCCCTAAAATTTTCCCTTATTTTTCAAAAGCTTCCTATTTATACTTTATTCCTCGATATTTGCCACCATATTGCTCTCATGTTTTTGCGCCATATCCCTTTTCTCAAAGCTGTACTCTTGTACGCCTGCACTGCATTTGGTGGGCCGCAAGTGCATATTGCTATGATGGTAAAGACCTTTGCACAAAAGCGTAAAGATGTTACCGAAGAAGAGCTGATGGAGTACAATGCTTTTTGCCAAATACTCCCTGGCCCATCTTCTTCGCAAACAGTGTTTTTAATTGCTTATCGCCGTGGAGGCATTCCTTTAGCACTGCTCACCCTTCTTATATGGATAATGCCTGCAACGCTGCTCATGGCATCATTCTCTTACCTGCTTTTGTACCTCGATACCAAGCAGCTAGAGATGCAGCTCTTCAGCCTGGTAAAACCCATGTCGCTTGGCTTTATCATTTATGCTGCCATCAAAATGATGCAGAAGAGTGTCAAGCATACGGCTACTTGGGCTATCATGATAGGCAGTATTGCGGTCACGGTTTTTGTCAAGTCGCCTTGGGTGTTTCCGTCTATCATTGTGGCGGCAGGCATCATCAGCAATTTTAGCGACAAGCGTATCCCTGGCGAAAACCCCACCCATTTCAAGGTCAATTGGAATATACTCTGGCTCTTCTTTATCTTCTTTGCTAGTGCGGGTATCCTCAGCGAGTGGGCTAGGCTCAACCATTGGGAGCACCGCCGTGTCTTCAACCTATTCGAGAACTTTTACCGCTTTGGCAGCATCGTTTTTGGTGGTGGCCAAGCCCTTATTCCTATGATGCTGTACCAGTTTGTGACGCGCCCACAAACCCCTTGGATCAATCAGAGTCAACTACTTACCGGCTACGGAATGCTGCAAGCAGTACCCGGCCCCGTATTTTCTATCTGCACCTTTGTGGGTGGCATAGCCATGAGCAGCTATGGGCCTTTTTGGCAACTCATGGGCTGCCTTACGGCTACTATTGGGGTCTTTTTGCCCAGCACCTTACTCTTACTTTTCCTTTTTCCGCTTTACCAAAACCTCAAAAACTACGTAGTTATCTTCCGCTCATTAGAGGGTATCAATGCGGCTATTGTAGGTATTGTTTGGGCTTCGGGTATTATCCTTTTTAGGCAAACAGCTATGGACCTCGAGCCTACCACCATTGTAGTGGCGGGCCTCACCTTTGCTATGCTATACTACACCAAAATCCCTGCTCCACTTATCGTATTTGCTTGGCTACTTTTGGGCTGGGTCACCCATCAATAACCCCCCCAAAAGCCCGCGCAATACGCTTACTACTTATGGCATCTGCTACCCGCCCTTCCTTTTCTCTTTTTATACGGCCACTTTGGTACGGCACTTTAGCAGTGCTTGTTGTCTTGTTTCTTATAGCCTTTTTTGTACCCTTGCTGTATGCTCCTGCACTAGTGGCCATGGCTATTTGGGCTTTCTTTACGGTGTTAGATGTGCTGCTGCTATTCTTGCTGCCCGGCAGCCTTAGCGGCACTCGGCAGCTCAGCCCCAAGTGGAGCCTCGGCGACCACAATGAGGTGCTCATTCACCTGCACAATCATTACCCATTCTCCCTATCTATCAGCATTACAGACGAGCTACCAGCGCAGCTACAACTACGGCAGCACAGCCTTAGCTGCAAGCTCCGATACAACAGTAGCCACACCCTACCCTACAGCATACGCCCTCCTAGCCGTG
>JADLEN010000231.1 GCA_020846105.1 Chitinophagaceae bacterium
GGGAGTCTGAAGCAACACCTTCTTGGTAAAAATGTTCTTTGAGCAGTGCTTCTTTGCGCAAGCCCATCTTTTCGGCCACGCAGATAGAAGGCGTATTGGCCGGGTCGATAATAGCCTCGATACGGTTGAGTGCCAAAACATTGAATCCATAATCAAAAATGGGTACCAAAGCTTCGCTCATATATCCTTTGTATTTATGCTCTTCAAGGTATATTTCTCCACCCATTTCGGCACGCGATAAGGAAGAATACCAATTGTGAAAAGCAAAACAGCCTATAATGTTGTTACTTTCTTTTGCCATAAATTGAAAGAAAATGACATTGGTGCGATAATTGCACAGCCCTGTAGCTACTTTTTTCTTTTGGCCTTGCAAATAGTTATCGCTCGGGAAACCAAAATGAGCCATCAACTCAACGTCTGATAGTGTAGCAAAGGCTTTTTCATAATCCTCTTTAGTGTCTACGCGGATTTTTAGCCTTTCGGTCATTAAAAACTTTGTAATATCCATTTTCAAAACAATTAAATGATTTCGTTGGCAATATTGATAGCGCGAAGAAACTGTGGATTGTGTGCTACGGCAGCTGTAGGTTCGGGCTTGTCATCAGCATTTACATATTTGTTCACGCCTATTAGCACGCGTTTGCCTTTTTTATATTCGGCTATCCACGCAGCGGCTTGTTCGTTTATTTCTTTTTGTAAAATGCCTTTTGCGAAGCAAGAAAGAAAGCCGCCATTGGCTTCGATATTTTGGAAAGCAGCCCAAGCTTTTTGTGCAATTTGTTCGGTAAGTTTTTCGATAAAATAGGCACCCGAACCTGCATCTGCTATTTGGTGCAAGTAGCTTTCTTCTTTGAAAATAAGTTGTTGGTTGCGGCTCATTCGGCTGCTTAGTTTGGCTTGTTTGGTGGCACTATTTTTGTCGAAAGCATTTACGAGCAAACTATCACAACCGCCCAAGACAGCCGCCATTCCGGCAATTGCATCGCGTAGTAGATTGCTATACGCATCGTAGCCAGCACGGTAGGTGTCGGAAGTTGTAATGTGCAAGTGAAGCTTTGGTTCAATATTGTATTGCGCCATCATATTGGCAACCAAAATACGAAGCGCACGAAATTTTGCTATTTCTTCGAAAAAATCGGTACCGACAGTGAGCGAAATAGCGATGGTATGAATTGCAGAAAGTTCGTTTGCCTGTGCAGCCCAATGCAAGTATTCGTTCAGTTGGGCAATAGTATTAGCCAATTGCGTTACAGAATTGGCACCTGCATTTTGGTAGCTATTCGCATCAATACTTAGGGTGCCTGTAGTTTGGATAATGTGCGACGATGCTTGCTGCGTACGGGTTTCGTTGAAGTCCTTTTCAATAATATGCTGCGCAATACCATCGGCTATGATGTGGCAATGAATGTTTTGCAAGCTTAGGTCTTTGCTTTGCAAATACAACTCTAATGAACCAATGAACTGCTGCATATCGCTATGAATCGTGAACTGCGAATAGATATGTTGGAGCTCAACACCTTCTAATAAAATATTGAGATCAGTATCTTTTTCAATATGGAAACATAAGCCTGATGCCCCATTGGCTAAATGTTCTAGCGCTTGTTCGTTGGCTTGTTTGCCATCTTGGTTATCTATGGCAGTGCAGATGATCCAATCCTTTTTAGTGATGATATTTTTACGGTCTTGTGGAAGCTCATCGATGGTATAAAAAGGCTGAATGTCGATGCCGTTTCTGTCTTGGCTTATGAGGTCTTCGAATGAAATACCTTTCAAATCTTTTTGCAATTTTGCTTTCCAAGCCACTGCATTACTTTCTGTAAACTCTTCGAATAGTGAATTCATTTGATTGATGTTATTAGTGTTCTGCTGCGCAAATTTAATCTTTTCCCCAACGAAATGTTTTTATATCCACTCCTGCAAGCTGTAAAGCCCTATCTACAACTGTTGCAGCTACTTCTTCGATAGTTTGAGGCTTGCTGTAAAAGGATGGTGTAGCAGGACAAATGATACCACCTGCTTCTGTAATAGTGGTCATATTTCTGAGGTGCACAAGATTGTAAGGGGTTTCGCGTACCACGCAAATAAGTTTCTTTCTTTCTTTGAGCATTACATCGGCTGCACGCGTTATCAAATCGTTGCTGATGCCGCCTGCAATGCGCCCAATGGTACCCATACTGCAAGGGCAAATAATCAAGGCATCGTAGCCAGCACTGCCAGAGGCAAAAGGAGCAAGAAAATTAGTGGTTTGCCAAGTAGCGAAGGGATAGTTGGCGAATGATTTATCTCCGAGTTCCAACTCCCAAACCATTGGTGCGTTACCGCTCCACACAAGGTCTATCGCCGCGAATTGTTCTTTGACTGTGGTTAACTTATCAAGCAAGACTTTGGGGTAGATAGCACCACTTGCACCGGTTATGGCTACGGCTATTTTCATCATTAAATCGTCAAATTTTTGTTACAGACAAAGCTACAGTCAAAATAGTTGTAAATTGGGCATTGAAAACAGAAAGTTTATGAAAAAGATAATCCTTGCAAGCCTTGCTATAGTAGCCTTTACGAGCATTGCGCAAGCACAGAAAGCAGGAAAAGCAAGCCCTAAAAAAGCAGTGGCATCAGCAGCAGTTTCCGACAAAGAAATAAATTGGATAAGCCTCGACCAATTGCAAGAAAAGATGAAGAAAGAACCGCGCAAAGTTTATATCGACGTGTACACCGGCTGGTGCGGATGGTGCAAAGTGATGGACAAAAAAACGTTCACGAATCCTGGCGTAATTAATTATATAAACAAAAAATTTTACGCAGTAAAGTTTGACGCCGAACAAACAGACAGTGTACATTTTATGGGCAGCCATTATGGCACGGAAGGGCGTACAAATCAGTTTGCTATACAGCTTTTACGCGGACAAATGTCCTATCCTACTACGGTAATAATGGAAGAAAATTTCCAAAACCCACAAATTATCCCGGGCTATCAAGATGTAAAAACCATCGAGCCTATCCTGAAATACCTAGGCGAGAACCTTCACAAAACCACACCTTGGGAAGAGTATCAAAAAACGGCGAAAGTGACGTGGGAGTAGCTATTGCTATCATTTGGGTTTTTATAGGTGGTTATTTTCTTTTTCGTGAAAGTAGAAAATTAAAAAGAAAAGTCAATCTGTTTTTGGCAGAAATAAATGGGAAAGAAATTCTTAAAATCTCCGAAATTAATTGTGTTTGTTCAACATTAGGCCCAAGAAATATTAGCCTGCTATTTCGCAAATGCGATTTATATTTGATGCAAAATTACATTGTGATAATCGGCA
>JADLEN010000232.1 GCA_020846105.1 Chitinophagaceae bacterium
GACCGAAATTTATTAATCTATGGTTATGCCGATTATTTAGGCAATGAACCATCTAATTTAGACCTTGCTATAGGTAGAGCAAAAAATGTTAAAACCTATTTGCTGAATAAGAATGTGAGTGCAGTACAGATTCTTATTTGTGAAGGAATTGGGGAAGTGAAAAGGCCCGAAATTATTTCTGGAAAAGGTATACCAGAAGATAGGCGAGTTGCAGTTTTTATTAAAAAACCATTCGTAAAAGCAACCAAAATGAAGGATGAGATTCCTGTGCCCAAAAAGAAAGGAATTCAAATTGCTGAGATAAAAGACGACGGCAAATTAATTCCTATCGCAAAAAAATCTTTACCATCTACTAGCACAAGAAATGCACCCGTTGAGCACTTGCTTGTAGGGCAGCGAACATCGGCAAGTGCCACCATTAATAAACCTCCAATAGCAAGCCGTTTTGATGGACTCAATGGGCTAAAAACCAATGAGGTGATGCGTATTGAAGCAATTCATTTTCTGGCAACCCGCCATTTTATTACAAAAGAAAGCGAGCCAATACTGCAAGAGCTTTTGCAAACAATGAATGAAAACCCCAACCTGGCTATTAATATTGAAGGTCATGTGTGCTGTATGAAGGGCGAAGGCGATGCTTTGGATACAGATACTTATGAGCTTAAATTATCCGAAAACAGAGCGAAATTTATTTACCTATTCTTGATACAAAATGGGATTGCAAGCAATAGGCTTGGTTACGTAGGATTTGGAAAACGAAAGCCGATTGTGGAAATTGAATTAACAGAAGAAGATGCACAAAAAAATAGGCGTGTAGAATTTAGACTAATAAGGAAATAGCGGATGAATTCAATAGCAGACAAATACAAAAGTATAGAGTCAAATACAACATCATTATTTAAAGATAGGGGTAGTAAATTTTTGGGTTTTGCATACCCTATAAATAGTGTCGAAGAAGCTAAGAAGGTACTTGTCGAAATAAAAAAAGAACACCCTAAAGCTACCCATCATTGTTTTGCATACCGCTTAGGCACAGATGGTTTGTCTTTTAGGGCTAGCGATGATGGGGAGCCAAGTGGGAGTGCTGGCAGGCCAATATTAGGGCAAATAGATAGTGTAGGTTATACCAACATAATCGTCGTTGTCGTTCGTTATTATGGCGGTACAATGTTAGGTGTGCCAGGTCTTATCAATGCATACAAATCGGCTTGCCAAGAGGCATTGAGCTATGCAATACCAACCGAAAAATGGATTTGTCAACGTGTAGAAATTACATTGGATTACAATGTGATGGGTGAGGTACTGTACCTGCTCAAACAAGCAGAGGCCACTATTATCACGCAAGAGTTGCAATTGTTTTGCAGCATCATTGCCGACATTCCCAAGGTTCATTTCGAACAATATGCTGCACAATTATTATCAATTAGAGGATTGGGTTTAAAACCTTCAGTATCATAATGCCTAGCAACCAAGAACAACATACACTGCTCATAAAACAAGAAGCATTGCGACTTGGTTTTATGCAATGTGGAATTGCAGAAGCAAGGGAGCTTACTGAGGACGCACGAAAATTGGAATCTTGGCTCAATCATAACTATCATGGCACCATGGGTTATATGGAGCGCAATGTTGACCTTAGAGTAGATCCGCGAAAACTAGTACCAGAAGCCAAGTCTGTAATTACACTACTACTTAATTATTACCCAAGCCAAGTACAACAGAACGATGCACCGAAAATAGCAAAATACGCTTGGGGTGTCGATTATCATTACGTAATACGTGAAAAGCTAAATGAACTACTCGCCTTTATGAACTTGCATATTGGTGCAGTGCAAGGCAGAGGATTTGTAGATAGCGCTCCCGTTTTAGAGCGCAGCTGGGCAACGCTAAGTGGACTTGGTTGGGTAGGGAAAAATGGCAACTTGCTTAATAAACAAACGGGCTCTTTTTTCTTTATTGCTACACTTATCTGCGATGTGCCACTTAGTTATGACAGTCCTTTTAAAACCGACCACTGCGGTACGTGTACGCAATGTATTGACGCTTGCCCTACAGAGGCTATTGTGAGCCCAACAATCATAGATGGCAGCAAGTGTATCTCTTATCTTACCATTGAGCTCAAAGATGAACTAATGCCCAAAGAGTTTGAGGGTAAAATGGAAAACTGGGCCTTTGGCTGTGATATTTGCCAAGATGTATGTCCTTGGAATAGATTTTCAAAGCCGAATACTGAGCAGTATCTAACGCCGATACCCGAAGTGCTCAACCTAAGTATTGGCGAATGGGAGCAGCTTTCGGAAGTAAATTTCAAACAATATTTCAAACAGTCGCCAATAGCTCGGAGTAAATGGAAAGGTATGATGCGAAATATAAAAGCCATTCAAACGTAATAAAAAAACCGCTGAACATTTTATTGCACAGCAGGGCATTTTCATTTGCAATCCTATTTTAATTATTTGGCAATATCTGTTGTAGCTTTTGCGCTGTCCGTAGAAGCATTTGCACTACTTTCTACGGGCAAATCGTTGCTTTCAGTTAGCATTGGCTCATCGTCATATTCTTGCATTTTGTCTAGCTGTACGAGCCATTTATTGTCAATTTTTACTAAGCTAATAATTTGGTTCTCATCTAATTTTGAGGTAGTATAGGTTACCACAGCGTTGTTTCCATTTTCCTTTACGTTTACAATCGTAATTTTCAGGTTTCGTCCTTCTTCTTTTACAGAGTCTGGCACCATGGACAGATAGTTGGCTTGGTCTAGCAACTCTTTTGTATTAGAGTCACAGAGCTTTTTAGCTTCGTCAAGATCTGCACGGGCTACCGAAAGTAGGAATTTTTCGGCAACGACTTTGGGGTTATTATTATTACAAGCAGAAAATCCTAAAACGAGTATTAACGACAATGAGAAAAACAGAGAATTGCGAAACATTATTGGTTATTTAATTGAAAATTTGCGACTAGGCAAAGCTAGTATTAATAGGCTATTTTGCCAATAATTTTAGTGGTTGGCTGGGCATACAAATCATCGATGGCTATGTATTCCGTTCCCATTTTTGAAATTGTGGGCTTTATTAGCCTACGGTCCTTTGTGGCTTGTAATAACGATTTGTAAATCAATTCCGAGCAATACATTTTATCGTCATTTTTTAGGTCAAAAGAATGGTCGAATTTAATTTTGTGAGCGTAATGTTTTTTAATAGCGTTGCAAAAATCAAGCCGCTGAATACTATCAAAGGGATACCTTATTATTGCGCCATCGCTATTGTTTTCTGGTTTAAGAAAAGATGCAAAAGGCTCCTTAATTATCGCTCCTTTAGGATTGTTGCTAGTAGCTATTAGATGGTAAACCACCCATTTATTATCTTCAAAAAGCGCTACGCCACAATGTGAGAATTGCTGATCTTTTGTGTTGGCAAGTTTGAATAATTTACTAACCTCGTCTCTCCCTGCTCTTAATACAACGTCTCCATTCTGTAAAAAATTTTGCAAACTGTCGGTTAGTTGTATCGACAATAATTGCTGCTCTTTTATTGCGGGCTTGCAAGACAAAAGCCATTGCATAAAAAGGAATAGTAACAGGTATTTTGACATTGAGTAATAGAAAAAGGCCAACCAATATTAATGGTCAGCCTTAGGAAATGTATTGCGAATTAAATTAGCTCGCCAAAAAATCTTTCACTTTTTCTTTGTGAATGATATTCTCTTTGAAGGTGTAAGCACCAGTTTTTGGGCTGCGAACAGCTTTAATTACTTTGGTCCAATTTTTTGCGTCTAATGCCGATTTAGGGTCTTTTTTGATCGCGGTTTTAGCTGCTTTTGCCATAACTCAAATATTTTATTAGAATGAAGTAAAATTATTTAATCTCTTTGTGAGTTGTTACTCGTTTCATCAACGGGTTGTATTTTTTCAACTCAATACGCTCTGGCGTATTTTTTTTGTTCTTGGTGGTGATATAACGGCTGGTTCCCGCTAAGCCGCTGTTTTTATGCTCTGTGCACTCCAAGATTACCTGTACGCGGTTGCCTTTCTTTGCCATTTTTCTTTAAATGTTTAATGCTAATTAATTACTAGATTTTGTGACCTGCTGCACGCAGTTGCTTTACAGTAGCAAGCAAACCATTTTTATTGATGGTACGCAATGCTTCAGTTGACAATTTCAAAGTGATCCATTTATCTTCTTCAGCAAGGAACATACGCTTTACCTGTAAATTTGGTAAAAAGCGACGCAATGCTTTCTTATTTGAGAATGAAACTTTATGACCCACCATTGGGCGCTTTCCGGTTACTTGACAAACTCTTGCCATAATTTTATTTTTTTAAGGACTGCAAAGGTGCAGCATTTTGATGAAACAACAAAAATATTTTTGTGCTAATTGGTGTAAATTCTGAAGAAATTTTTCTAAATGCTTTGTAGTAAGCTTTTTCAGACAATTCAAGATTGCGAAATTAATGTTTTTTGGTGTCAAACGGACAACATTTTTAAACTATTTTTTCGCCAAATTTTCACTTGTGGTGTCTGTAACTGGAGGGAAAAGTTGGTTTCTGCTACTCTGCTCTTTTAAAATCTCGTCTTTATAAGGTGCAACGATTTCTTTAAGCATCGTTTCTGAAATGTCTAGAGCATCAGCATCTTTAACTAATGCAAACCAAGGTCTTGGTTGGCCAAATGGATATTCGCCATAGATGATCACAGGTGTGCCCTTGGCCAATAATTTGCCATCTTTCAATTTCCATTGTTTTGCCCAATCGTATAAAAACTGTGCTTGCTCAGACAATAAGCGCATACAACTATGCGACGCAGGGTAGCCAGGCAAAGCATATTCATGAAAACCTACACCACCAAAATTGCTCACATTGTAATTCCATTTCAAAATCCATTCATTATCTACAGTGCTCCTAATTTCTTTAGCTTTCCAATTGCAAAAGAATAAGCCTGTTGGCGTTTTTGTAGCTTTCTTGCCCATGCTTGTAGGGCCAGTTATAATCAGTTTGCCATTTTCGTAAGCTGCAAATGACTGGGTAGGGTAAGAAAAAAATATAATCTTTTCAATATCGGCAATAGCAGGCACGTTTGCCGCAAATGGAAAATAGGGTAAAAGAGTATCTTTATAAATATCAGGAACAAGAAAACTGTCTAATCTTTTCAGGTGAATGATGTCTGTTCTATTTAATGCAGCTATTGTGTATTGGTGATTATAGCCTTCAAAACTATCTTTTTGGGTCCAAATTCGTTTGTATTCAAAGTGGTAGTTTATTGCTACCTCGGGTGGTGGTGGTGCTTCAGTTTTTGCTTTGAAAGTATTAGTAGTATCAGGAATAGTTTCACTGATATTTTGTTTTGACATTGCCTGTTTGTCGTTGCAGGCGCTCAAAACTGAACTTAAAAATAATAGAGAAACAGAGAGTTTGCGAAGCATTATTTGGAGAAATTAGCGGTAAATATCTTTTGAGAAAATGATATAACCTATTTTATTTTGAAATAGAAAGGCAATAAAAAAATAGAGGCTTAATTAAAATAAAATGAAAGCCCTGAGAATCGATTAAACAAAAAATCGTATTCGCCCCCCTTAGCGAATAAAAAGAGGCTGCCTCATACTTTTGAGACAGCCTCTACTTCTAAACTGTGTGCTTTGTTATTTCAAAGCATTTGAGTAATGTGATTTTTTCTTTTTAACCCAATCTTTGAATTGGAAACTGAGAAGGCACAACACGGGTACAATAATGAGTGTAAGGAAGGTTGC
>JADLEN010000233.1 GCA_020846105.1 Chitinophagaceae bacterium
ATTTTAAAACCAAAGAAGTTTCGAAATTGAGCGTTTTGGAAGAAATATTGAACGCCGATATAAACCCCGACTTGTACGGCGACCTTTACCATAAAGTGCGTATCAATTATTATCCCCCTCATGGCGACAACAAAGAAAGCTGGGACAATATTGACATCTTCGGATGGATGGGCTACCAAATGCAAATAAAAATCAACTTTTTGTGTCGCGATTCTATATTAGCAGCACCAATTGTACTTGATTTGGCTCTGTTTATGGATTTAGCGCATCGTGCCGGTATGAGTGGTGTACAAGAATGGTTGTCTTTCTATTTCAAAGCACCTCAAACAGCACCAGGCCTGAAAGCCGAACACGATATTTTCAAGCAATTAATCAAATTACAAAACACACTACGCCATATTATGGGCGAAGATTTAATCACTCACTTGGGGCTAGATTATTACCAAGAGTTAGTAGAAAGTATGTAAGAACTTAAGGCTTCAATCAGTGTACTCTTCCGGGGTACACTGATTGAAAACCCTAAGTGTTTTGAAAAAAAAATGAAAACAATTGCTAGCATATTCGGTATAGGCTACGTTGCTAAAGGTGGCGGTACTATTGCTGCCTTAGTTGCCGCGATAATTTGGTATTTTCTTAATCCAAATATTGCCCTACAATGCTCACTCGCAATTGTAATAACAATTGTAGGGGTGTGGGTAGGCAATAAGGTAGAGGCAGATTGGGGGAAAGATAGTAGCAAGGTGGTAATAGATGAAGTAGCTGGTATGTTTGTAAGCCTCCTTTTTGTACCCATTGGCTTTTGGCATGTATTGATAGGTTTGGTGCTTTTTCGTTTTTTTGATATTGCCAAACCATTAGGTATTAGAAAAATGGAAGCATTTAAGGGTGGCTGGGGCGTGATGCTTGATGATGTATTAGCAGGTATTTATGCAAATATTATTTTGCAAATAATCGTACACACCAACGTACTTGAACCTTATTTATGAGCACCTTTTTAAAAGCGCAAGCATCTTCGTTAATAGCAACATGTACCGATTTTTTAATAACAATAATACTAAAAGAAGTTTTTAGTTTTTGGTATGTATTAGCAAATATCATTGGTGTAATAAGTGGCGGCATTGCCAACTTTTATATAAATAAAGATTGGGTATTTAACGGCAAAACAAATACCGTAAAAGCCCAAGCAATTAGATACTTTGTCGTTTGGCTGGGCAATTTATTATTAAATGCGTTAGGTGTTTTTTTACTTACCAAATTTGGCCATTTCAATTATATAATTTCTAAGATTGTGGTTTCCTTATTATTAGGGTGGACTTACAACTATTTTTTACAGAAAAATTACGTTTTCAAATAAGATATTTATGTATCGTTTCACAAGGGCATTTGTTGCACTATTATTATTTTCGAGTAGTACACTATTTGCTCAAAAAACTGTCGTAAGCGGAAAGGTGATCGATGCAAAAACCAAAGAAGGCCTGCCGTCAGTTACTGTTTTTTTTCCGGGTACCAATGTAGGCACATACACAGAAGACGATGGTAGTTACATACTTAGTATTGATGGTACCCCCTCTGTGGTGCGTTTCAGTTCTATTGGTTACAAAACGGTAACCAAAAAAACCACTCCAGGTGAGACTGTGCTCATTAATATTCAAATTTCTGAAGACACAAAATCTTTTAATGAAGTAGTTGTGAAATCTGGAAAGCGAGCAAAATATCGCAACAAAGGCAACCCCGCAGTAGAATTGATAAGAGAGGTAATAGACCACAAGGATAAAAATAAAGCTGAAAACTACGATTTGTTACAATATCAAGAGTATGAGAAGCTTCAATTTTCATTGAGCAATGCACCCGAAAAATTGAAAAAGAATTTGATGCTAAGAAAGTATAAATTTATTGCAAGTAGCTTAGACACAACATCTTTGGAAGGAAAAGCTATTCTGCCAATTTTTATGCAAGAAAACATTGCAGACATCTATTATAGAAAACAGCCCGAGAAAAACAAAAGAATTGTTACTGCAGAAAAGAAAGTAACTTTTGACGAGTCGTTTATTGATAATAAAGGAATGACCGCTTACCTTAAACATGTGTACCAAGATATAGATATTTATAAAAACAACATTACAATTGTCACAAATCAATTCCTTAGCCCAATTGCAGATTTGGCACCAACTTTTTATAAATTTTATATCATAGACACTTTTTCGCTAAATGGGTACCCATTGGTACAGATGGCTTTTGGGCCGCGAAACAAAGCAGATTTTCTTTTTGAAGGCTTAATGTACATTACTTTGGATGGCAACTATTCTGTGCAAAGGGTAGAAATGAAAGTAAACAAGCAAGTAAACTTGAATTGGGTAAAACACTTAAGTATTCAATTGCAATTTGAGCAAAGCGAGGATAAAAAATATCATCTTTCAAATAGCAAATTATCAGCAGATTTTGGGCTTACGAAAAATGGTGATGCCGGCATGTTTGGAGAGCGAACAATTTCAGTAAAAAATTATCAAATTGCGCCAAAAATTTCCGATTCGATTTTCACAGGAGACCCTATCGTATACTTAAAATCAGCAAAGCAAAAAAATGACGAATTTTGGGAAGAAAACAGGCACGACACGCTCAGTACCTCGGAGAAGGTAGTGTATGAAAATATTGATAGCCTGCAGAATACAAAATCTTTTAAGCGAGTAATGAATACGGCCTCTTTTTTATTGGCAGGCTATGCCCAAGCAAGCCCGTATATAGAAATAGGTCCGTTCAATACTTTTTATAGCTTCAATCCGGTAGAGGGTTTTAGAGGAAGAGTTGGGGGGCGAACCACCCCTAAAATGAGCAAGAATATCTATTTCGAAACTTATGCCGCTTATGGATTTAAAGATGAAAAACTGAAGTATTACCTTGGAGCTACCTATTCATTTACCAACAGGTCTATGTTTGAATTTCCAACGAATAAAATCACAGCAAATTTTCAACGCGACACAAAAATACCTGGCCAAGAATTACAATTCATACAAGAAGACAATATTTTTCTTTCCTTGAAACGTGGAGTAAATGATAAATGGCTATACAATGACATTTATAGAATTGATTACTTAAACGAAAATAGCAATCACTTTTCTTACCAATTAGGTTTCAAAAACTGGAAACAACAAGCGGCTGGCGGTTTACGGTATTTGAACGATGCTACACAAGCAAATATAGAAAGCCTTACAACTTCAGAGCTATCCTTAGAATTGAGGTGGGCGCCACACGAAGAATTTTACCAAGGTAAACTGTATAGAGTGCCGTTGCCAAACAGATACCCTATTTATACACTACGAGCAATTGCCGGATTCAAAGACTTGTTGGGCGGGCAATACAATTATCAGAATATTACCGGTAATGTACAGAAACGAATTTACCTTTCCCAATTAGGCTATTTAGATGTAACATTAGAAGGTGGTGTGGTTTTAGGAAAAGTACCCTTTCCACTACTTGATATTCATCGTGCAAATCAAAGTTATTCGTACCAATTACAGTCTTACAACTTAATGAACTTTCTGGAGTTTGTGAGCGACCACTACGCAAGTGTGCAAATAGACCAAACCTTTAATGGCTTTCTTTTTAATAAAATCCCACTTATTAAAAAATTGAAATTTAGAGAATTTGCAAGTGTAAAGGTACTTTATGGTGGGCTTCGGCCCGAAAACACGCCAAACGGTAGCGATAGCAGCTTGCTTTCATTGCCCACAGACGCGAATGGAAATTTAAGCACATTTACCTTACAAAAAGACCCGTATATAGAAGGCAGCGTTGGTATTGGAAATATCCTCAAATTTTTTAGGATTGACGTTGTTAGGCGTTTTACCTATATAGACAATCCCAATGTAGCTAATACAGGCATACGAGTTCGTTTCAAGTTCGATTTTTAGATTATGAGTGTAAAAACAATAAGAGATAATTTACAATTAGGTATCTATAAAATTATAGACCCTTTTGTTCGGCTGTTAATCAAAATAGGATTGACACCCAATGCCGTTACCATCATCGGTTTGTTGCTAAATATTATCGTCGCCATTATTTTTGTATTTGGCGCCGAGGTTACTAACCATGGAGACTTGTCTTATGTTGGATGGGCAGGTGCAATGGTTTTATTTGCCGGATTATTTGACATGCTAGATGGGCAAGTGGCACGGGTGGGCAATATGAGCTCCACCTTCGGCGCATTTTTCGATTCAGTATTAGATAGGTATAGCGAGATGATTTTGTTTTTAGGCATCTGTTACTACCTCATAGCACATCACTATTTTCTTAGTTCCTTATTTGCATTTATTGCGCTCATTGGGTCTGTGATGGTAAGTTATTCGCGCGCTCGTGCCGAAGGCTTGGGGGTAGACTGTAAAGGAGGGATGATGCAAAGACCTGAAAGGATTGTATTAATAAGTTTATCTGCCATGGCTTGCGGTATTACGAGTCATTTTATAGGTGGCGATTACAAACTTTTTATACCTGGGCTGCCGTTTCAAATTTTCGAAACAATAACCATATTCACACTTCCGATAGCAATAATGGCAGTACTTACAAATATTACAGCAGTAAATAGAATACTTGATGCAAAAAAAGCACTGGACCAAAAAGACAGCAATAAAACCAGCATTAATAATGGTGACCATAAAATACTGAGCTTTCTTTTTGCATTAATAATGGTTTCGACAATGCTAAATGCACAGCAAGTACAAGCCAAAACAACCCCTTCAACACCAGCAGCATTTAATGAGGTAGATACCTTTCCTGTACCCAAACAGTATCCAAACTTGCTGTTTTACTTGCAACGCACGCCCAATACCAATACCGTAATGTATGAGCTAAATATTGATAAAAAAACAGGTGAGCTAGACAAGGACAACCCCATACATGTATATTGGATAAGATATACCGAACCGGGAAACCCGCACAAAGAACTCAATTTTATTCAGCGCAAATACGCATTTGGCTTGAAGGTGAAACAGCTTGATGAAAAAAACTGGGAGATAAAGTTTGTTTCTACATCCAAAAGAATACTGTATCTCAGAAAAGCCGATAACAACAAATACTATGTTTTTACAAAGATTAATGATGTGAACTCCATATTGAAAAGGGTGTATTTAAAAATAGAAGGTGGCACGTTTTGGTTCCCAAATGTAGTCTATATCGAGTTGAAAGGCAATGACGCCCAAACCGGAAAATCCAATATTGAAAGAATATAATTGAAGTTATAAATGGAGCCTGCATTAATAGAAAATAAATCATTGTACAATCGGAAAAGCATTATCACGATGTTGCTTATTTCGCTTGGGTATTTGTTAGTTTCATGGATTTTGATAGGCTTTAGACCAGAGCAGTTGTTCTTATTGGCAATCATTAATCTGTTCTATTTTTTATCGAGTATTACACGGAAATTTATTTTAGGATTCTCCGTATTTGTAGTGTATTGGGTAGTATTCGATTATATGAAAGCATTCCCAAATTACGAATACAACACGGTACATATAGAGTCCTTATATCAGTTAGAGAAAAGCCTATTTGGCTTCTCGTTTCAAAACAAAATCATTACACCAAACGAGTATTGGCTTATCAAGCACAGTACAGCTTTGGATATTACAACAGGATTTTTTTACCTTAGTTGGGTACCCGTACCATTGGCTTTTGCAGGGTATTTG
>JADLEN010000234.1 GCA_020846105.1 Chitinophagaceae bacterium
AAATTGTTTTACCAACCTATCTTCTAGCGAATGGAAGGATATTATACTTAATCGGCCTCCGGGTTTCAGACATTGTGCAGATTGCTCTAGCAAATCTCTCAATGCGCCTAGCTCATCATTTACTTCTATGCGTAATGCCTGGAATAGCTGTGCCAGATATCTTTGCGGGTTGCCCTTTATTACAGGGGCAATAAATGCTTTCAAGTCTTGGGTTGTACTTATTGCTGCTTTGGGCCTTTGGGTGGCTATGTGCTTTGCCAGTTGCCTAGCATTTCGTACTTCGCCATATTGCTCAAATAATAAGTGCAGTTTTTGCTCCGAGTAGCTTTGCAATATTTTTGCTGCAGTTAGCTCTGTTCTGCTATCCATCCTCATATCTAGTGGGCCATCAAAGCGAGTCGAGAAGCCTCTTTCGCCAGTATCAAATTGGTAAGAACTTACGCCCAAATCGGCCAATATGCCGTCCACAAGTGGCGCTCCATGTAGTCTCAAAAATCTTTTTAGGTACCTGAAATTTTCAGTCACAGGTATCAGTCTTGTATCTTCAGGCTTGTTTTTCCAAGCATCTGCATCTTGGTCAAAGGCAATTAATTTTCCTTCTGCACCCAATCGATTCAAAATCAATTGGCTGTGCCCACCGCCACCAAAAGTGCAATCCACATATACGCCATCTTCTTTTATCGCTAAGCCATCTACTGTTTCGTTTAGCAAAACAGTAGTATGGTAAAATCCTTGCACTGCCATTATCCTAAATTTTCGAAGGGACTCATAAAACCACCACCCAATACTTCATTTGCCAAGTCACTAAAATCAGCCATTTTGCTTTGTATGTAGGCTTTATGAGTCGCTCGGTCCCATATTTCCATTTTATTGCCTTGTGCTGTAAAAATGATGTCTTTGGATATGCCCGCATGCTCCAACAATGACTTGGTGAGCAATAGGCGTCCAGCAGCGTCGCTCTCTACAATATTGCTTCCGTTAAGAAACACACGGGTAAAGTCGCGCACTTTGGAGTTGAATTCGTTGAGTTTAGTTATTTTTTCGGTAAGCGCTTGCCAAGCCTCCATCGGGTAAAGATTGAGGCAATTGTCGAAGCCACGAGACACTACAAACTGCACGTCTGCACCTTCAGGAAGCTGTTTCCTGAAGCTTGCCGGCAAAAGGAACCTGCCTTTTGCGTCTATTGTGAGTTCGTATTCGCCTATGAAATTGGCCATTTGTGTCTTATTGCGCTAATTGAAACACAAAGGAACACTTTTTACCACTTTTTACCACTTTTTACCACCTACTAATTATCCACAATTAGAAAAGAGGCTGAAATGCAATATAGTCAAAGATTATAGAGGTATTTGGCCTTTAAACTTAAAATTAATTTGTGGATAATGTGAAAGCAATGTGGATAACCTATTTGTAAGTGCAAAAATATGCTGCAAAATAGACCAAAAATTGTTAGCAGCTGCAAAATAACTATTCAATGCACTACTTTTACCCTTCAAATCTTAAAATAAATATTCAGTGAAAGTTGCACTCGCACAACAAAATTATCATATTGGCAATTTCGAATACAACACGCAGAAGATTATTTCTGCTATCAGGGATGCAAAAGCCAATGGTGCCGATTTAATTATTTTTTCAGAATTGTGTGTCTGTGGCTATCCCCCACGCGACTTCTTAGAGTTTCCTGATTTTATAGACCAGTCTATGGTTGCTGTAGCGCAGATAGCCCATGAAGCGGACACTATCGGCGTGCTGATAGGTGCGCCATCGCGCAATCCTAAACCAGAGGGAAAAGATTTGTTCAACTCGGTGTATTTTCTTTTCCAATCCGAAATTAAAAACGTTATCCATAAAACATTATTACCCACTTACGATATTTTTGATGAATACCGCTATTTCGAACCCGCAAGCACTTGGGAGCTCATTCTTTTCAAGGGTAAAAAACTAGCGGTCACAATCTGTGAAGATATTTGGGATATCTGCGAGAATCCGCTTTATACCATCAACCCTATGGACGAGCTGAGCAAGTTATCTCCCGATTTAATGATTAACCTCAGCGCTTCGCCATTCGATTATATACATGCAGCCGAACGAAAGAATATGATTGCCAATAATGTGGCACGATACAAATTGCCAATGCTTTATTGCAACACTGTAGGTTCGCAAACCGAAATAGTATTTGATGGTGGCTCTATTGCAATGGATGCGCAGCAAAATATTATTGCCGAATTGCCCTATTTTCAAGAAGCAACACAAATGATAGAATGGGCAGATAATGGGCAAATTTCGGTACCCAGCCTTGCGCCTAGGTCCTATGCGGCTGCCCCTGTTTTGGGTAGCCAATACGATGCTGGCTTGCATATTGAGGATATACACCAAGCACTTATTTTGGGTATCCGCGATTATTTTGCCAAGATGAATTTTACTAAAGCTATCGTGGCCTCTTCTGGCGGTATAGATAGCGCTTTGGTGCTGGCGCTTGCTTGCGAGGCGCTTGGGGCCACCAACGTACAGGCCCTACTTTTGCCTTCTCAGTTTTCTACAGACCATTCTGTGAATGATGCAGTTGCACTTTCCCAAAATCTGGGCAACCCATACCACATTATTGCTATAAAAGATGTGTTTGCATCTTATGAGCAGGCATTACAACCTGTGTTTTCTGGCCTCGCTTTTTCTGTGGCCGAAGAAAATTTGCAATCGCGTATCAGAGGAGCAATGGTAATGGCGCTGAGCAATAAATTTGGCTCTATCTTGCTCAATACCTCCAATAAGAGTGAGCTAGCTACAGGCTACGGCACACTTTATGGCGATATGGCCGGAGGGCTGGGTGTGCTTGGCGACCTTTACAAAATGCAAGTTTATGCACTCGCCAATTACATCAACCGCAGTATAGAAATAATACCCCAAAATATTATAGACAAAGCCCCAAGTGCCGAGCTGCGCCCTGGCCAAAAGGACAGCGACAGCCTGCCTGACTATCGGATACTAGATGCTGTGCTGTTTCAATATATTGAAAAACGAAAAGGGCCCAAAGAGCTTATAGCTATGGGTTACGAGCCCACCTTGGTAACCCGTATTCTGAAGCTGGTGAATACCAACGAGTACAAACGCAACCAATTTTGCCCAATCATTCGTGTATCTCCAAAAGCCTTTGGTGTAGGTAGGCGTATGCCTATTGTTGGGAAATATTTGTCGTAGATTGGCTATGACCAATATCATTTCCCCTAATTGGCACTATGGCTTAATTTTGTGCGCATAAAATCAA
>JADLEN010000235.1 GCA_020846105.1 Chitinophagaceae bacterium
AGCGCTCTATAATCTCGGCAAAGGTCCAATCCATGTCACCCATATTGCCTTCGCTTACGGTGATGCCATTTACTTTACAATTCATACCTAAGAAATAGCTATTGCCCACGTGGCCTACTTTAGTAGGTATTTTGTATGGCTCTAGCTCATCGGGGGTCACCATTATGGGGCCTATCACCGTGCTGAAATCTTTGCCTTTTGCAGGGCCTAGGTTTAGCATCATTTCTTCCATCTGTAAAGTTCTTGCACTCATGTCGTTCATTATCATGTAGCCAGCAATATACTCGTCGGCTTGGGCAGCAGTAAAGTTTCTGCCTTTTTTTCCCAGCACTACAGACACTTCTAGTTCGAAATCTAATTTCTGAAAATGGTCGGGCATACAAACGATATCGCCAGGCCCTTGCACTGCATTGTGGTTGGTAAAATAGAAGATGGGATAATGGTCATACTCGGCAATCATATCCACCTTGCGGTTGCGTCTTGCCGATGCTACGTGTTGGCGAAAAGCGTATCCATCGCGGCAAGAGCTAGGCTCGGGTACAGGTGCCATCAAAGCGGCTGTATCATATTCGGCATCTGGGGTCATGCTATTCACTCCTTTCTTTATCTCTACCTCTGCGGCGCGTGCCAAAAGGCTATTTTGTTCCCAATTATTGAGCATTGCCTTCATGTTATTGGGCAAGCTAGGATTTAGCTTATTGGTATCGTAGAGCTTACCATTTATTAATAGTGCCAATTGCTGTTGGCCATTTTTGCTATAAGTTGCTAATTTCATTCTTGTGATTTTGAAGGTCAAAGATACCGAAATAAAAATTCGTGTGCTGTACAGATGTCATTATCGTATTGCCTACATTATTGGTGTGCATTTCGCCCTTGTTGCAGTAGTTACAAATGATTTGGGATTGAACACCATTGAATAATCCAACGGCTTCGAAGAGACTGGCTGTCGGTTTCTTTGGCAAAAAAAATATTAGAAATCGTTACCTTGCAAGCAATAAAATGGTAATGCAAAAAAGCTACGGAATGAAAACGAATCCTATACCCCCCCCACAGCTATATATGTTGCCGCGTAATGTACAAGATGTGGTCATAGCGCAGTCGCCTAGCTATGCCTATGGCAGGCAGGCATTGTTGTGGGTTCGTGTTTTTATTTTTATAGAAAAGCCTTCATCATTTTCTATTGATTTTAGTACGCAAAAAGTTTCTACAAAAGCTTTGTATATCGTGCCTAAAACACATTTTCATTTTATTAGCCCTAGCAAAAAATGTAAATTTTGGTGCATCGACATTCCTTTTGAAAAGCTAAGTGAGCAAGATGCAGACTTGTTGTTTTTACTAAAATTTCGGCACCAAAAGCAGATACCGCTCAGTGTTGAATTGAGTATTGAACTCAACAAATTTTTACAAAACAAAAGCAGCAATGCGGCACTGGTGATTCCTTTGCTACAGCAAGCCATTTCGGCATCTTTAACGCAAAATCATTTTGATGAGGCTTGTTTTCAATATCATTTGCCGATGGCCAAAAATCTATTAGATTTATTGTGGAAGCGTGATGAAAAATTAGAGCATTTGGCTATTGGCAAAATTGCCTTGGAGCTTTGTTGCAGTCCTAAAACCCTATCCCGTACCTGCAAAGCAGTGTTTGGGCAAACTGTACAAAATGTATTGCAATACCAAATATTATTGGCCAGCCTATTTATGATGCATCATTGCCAAGATATTGCAGCTATTGCAAGGGAGTTGGGTTTTGCCGACAAAAAATCGTTTATAAAATTTATAAAACGAAAAGTAAATCATACGCCCAAGCAAATTATCGATTTAATCCACGGCAATACCATTGCCTCGACTAAATAATACCAACTTAAGCTCCAAAAGGCGCAGTTGAAATTTTGGCAGGCTGAGCAGTGACGAAGTCTAAGACAAAATTTTTGACTGCGTCAAAATGTTCTTTTTATTGGTGCAATCTTGCTATTCTTTGTGAAAGTACATTTTTGTTTTGCAAAAGATATATTGTGCCGAAAAAATCAATACATGCACAAATACAAATACTTAGCATCATAAAAAATTGTCCAATCTGAACCCCCTAATTTAAAAATGGACTTAATACCTTTAGCATTATAAAGAAAAAACGAAGCGGGTGCAAACAGTGTTGTAAAAAAAGAGCAAGGTAGATAAATGGCATACTAAAAAGCCTACCAAAACCTACCCTGCCCCTGTACTACTGGTTTGCGAAATGGCTGAATAGCCAAACCGGAGGCCACTTTCATCATAATAGAAAAAGCACCTTGCAAGCCCTGAGAAGCTGCAAAGGTAGTGGTTTTTTAGCGTGATGATTACCATACCTCGGCAGCCTTGCTTATTGGGCGGTACTACAAAAAACGCAATGGGCAGCGAAATCTGCATTCGTAGCTTAAAGGGCAGCGGACTCATCATCTCGGATGTTTTTAACCTTCTAAATTTTTAGAACGATGAAAAAAATAATTTTAATAGCCACAGCGCTGCTGATGGGTACCAGTGGAATTAGCCAAACGCAACAAGCCTGTTGGGTTTACCCTTACTATGAAGAGTTTTGCGCTCCTGCGAGTGTAACCAAATCTTTAACAGTTCAATGTGTAGTTAATAAACCATCAACCGGATATCATACATATTGGCGAACACGTTCTGTACTATCAACTGGAGGGTATAGTTACACCGCCCCAATTATACTTGTTGGCACCTCAACGGCTAACTACTTACTTACTCAAACACACAGTTATAGCATGTCGGTTTCTGGCACTTATACGGCTACTGCTTATGCCGAGTGGAGCGATGATTATGTAAATTGGAATACAGCTTTCTCTTTTGGGGGGGGAGGTACACCTTATACTCCCTGTGCATATCCTTTAGAAATAAATGCCAAGAAAAACAATAATAATTTTTCGTTTTTTGTTAATGGCAAGAAACAAGAATCTAATGGAGGTGCTCCAGTAGAGGTAGTGTTGTGTAACGGTGAAGAGTTGAAAATTGATGGAATAACAGCCTTGGGCACATATACGCATATAGATGCAACCATCGAGTCTGACCTTGAAGTAAGACCAATTGGGCTTTGGGCACTAAATTCAGGTATGATTGATGTTACTAGTTTGGTGCCATCAGGTAGTATTTCACTTGGAACTTCAAGTGTTTTTTATCCTTATGTCTTCGTAGCACCTATAAGGTATGTAAAAATAACGGTTAGGGTTTATGGCCCTTGCGACCCACCTCCAGGATATACCGAAAAAACGATGACTGTTAAAGTGATAAGTGCAGCGGCTTTAGTTGATTTTGAGATGGTTGCAAATGGCTGTAGTGGAATGACAGGAAACGCTCGACAAACGACTTTGCCAATTTCTGATGCA
>JADLEN010000236.1 GCA_020846105.1 Chitinophagaceae bacterium
AGCTAATGCCAACAAAATAAAACTTACTGTCCCTGAAATTTGATTGGCGTTTTACGGCATCATTTAGCGCACTCTATAAAAAGTATCTGTAAGCCATGCATAGCCTAGGTAAAGTATTAATAGCAGCGCCTATTCACGAGGTACTGAGCAGTGGGTTGGAAGCCCAAGGTTATAAATTATTATGGCAACCAAATATTACTCAGCAACAAGGGCTGCAGCTTATAAAAGAATGTGTAGGTGTAGTAACAAGTACCCGCTTGCAAGTGAATAAAGAACTGATAAATGCGGCCCCAAACCTAAGATTTATTGCACGGATGGGTTCGGGTATGGAAGTAATAGATGTTGCCTATGCTACACAAAAAAACATTCGGTGCATAAGTAGTCCAGAAGGTAATTGCAACGCAGTAGCGGAGCATGCATTGGGTATGTTACTATCACTATCCAACAACATTTTCAAAAGCAATACCGAATTAAAAAATGGATTGTGGTTGCGTGAGGAAAATAGAGGCTCGGAGCTTGAAAATAAAACAATCGCAATTATAGGCTATGGGCATACTGGCGCGGCATTTGCGAAATTGCTTCGAGGTTTTGATGTTCAAATTTTAGTGTATGACAAGTACAAAAAAATTGAGCCCTCTGCCCATTATACTGTTTGTAAAAGTCTCGAAACTATTTATAGGGAAGCGGATATTGTTAGCTTGCATGTGCCATTTCAGGAGGACACAATTCATTTAGTGAATGAATTTTTCTTTCAGCAAATAAAAAAGCCAATTACCTTAATAAATACATCACGTGGCACTGTTGTTGACGTTTCAAAACTTGCTGAATATCTAGATTCCGGCAAGCTAAAAGGTTTGGTGTTGGATGTATGGGAGCAAGAGCCTTTTGATAAAATGAGTAGTACCTCTAAAGCTATTTTCGAAAATTTATTGCAAAGGAATAATGTAATTATTACCCCCCATATTGCAGGTTATACCCACGAAGCGCTATACAAAATGAGTCTCATTTTACTCAAAAGAATTGTTCAATAGAATTTAACGAATGGGCAATAAGTACTATTCGTTAATAATAATTTCACTTAGGCGTTGTTTATTTAACTAATATTTTTACCTTTACTCCCAAATATTTAACAAACAATTGAAGATGCGTATGAAACGTTCGTTCCTTTACCTATTCATTTTGATGCTCTTAGGCACTGCCAGCACTGCATTTGCACAAAATGGTGAGATTTATGGTACCGTCACAGACGAGACTAATAATCCATTTCCTGGGGTAGTGATTAAAGTAACCCAAGGCGGTCTTATGAAAGGTGGAAGTATTACCGAAGACGATGGTACTTATTCTATTAAACCTTTGCAGCCAGGCTCTTACTCTGTTCAGTTCTCTTCTCTTGGTTACGGAACCAAAGAAATTGCCTCGATAACTGTGTCCAATGGTGGGTCTGTTAAGATCAACAACAAAATGACTGTTGATGCCAAGGGCCTAAATGAGGTAGTAAAAGTGGCCTACAAACAGCCAGTTGTAAACAAAGTTACTGCAATTGGTTCTGAGAAAATTGAAAGTGCTCCTACAAGAAATATCTTGGACATGGCATCTCTTGGACCAAATGTACAACAAACAAGAAGTGGTGGTGAGCTGCGCATTGGTGGTGCTCGTGGAGACGGAACTGTTTATATGCTAGACGGACAAGTGATTCAAGGATCAATAACCCCAGCGCAAGGTACTGTTGAACAGTTACAAGTATTTACTTCTGGTATCCCCGCCAACCTTGGCGATGCTACAGGTGGTGTAGTATCAATTACTTCTAAAGGATTGACTAATAAATTTAAAGGTGCTGTACAAGCCCAACGTTCAATAGATGGTTACAACAACAATCTATTGAATGCTTCTTTTACCGGCCCATTGATATCGCGCATGCGTGATGGCGTAAAGGAGCCAATTCTTGGATTTTTGGCTGGTATAGATTATCAATACGATAAAGACGATAATCCTACTTTTATCAAAAACCCTGTTTTGAAAAAAGACGTTTTGAATGCACTACAAGAAAATCCATTGACCCTTGTAAATACGCAAAACGGAACAGTAATGTTGCCATCAAGCAACAATGTATCAAAAGATGATTTTGTGATGCAAAAGCAACAATTGAATAATGCTACATCAACTGTTCGTTTTAATGGAAAATTAGACTATGCTGTAAATAATAATATTAACGTAACGGCTGGTGGTAGCTTTAACTACAACAATAGCCAAGTTTACAGTCGTACAAACTCTTATTTTGCTCCAGACGCAATTCCAAACCAAGTTGGTGCAACTTACAGAGGTTATTTAAGGTTAAGACAATCATTTAATAATAAAAACAGTACTGGTACTGGTGATAGCGCCAAACGTGCTGTAATATCTAACGCGTTCTATACCTTGCAATTAGATTATCAATATACTACATCTAAGCAAGAAGATCCAAATTTCAAACGAAATCTCTTTGATTATGGATATGTTGGTAAATTTACCCAATCAAGAGTTCCTCTTTATCAATCTGGTACTGATACTGCTTCGGGCCGTCAGGCAATTGTTTTGCAAACATTAGACGCTGTAACGGGTATAGCTTTTCAAGCATCCGATAAAAATCCAGTATTGGCCAACTATACAAAAAATGTATATCAAAATGCCAATTCTCTTGGTTTTTTATCTGACCTTACACAGATACAGCGTTATAATGGAATGATGAATGGTGATTTTCCTAACACAGCATTGACGCAGCAAAATGTTGGTATCAATAATATTGGTACTGGTCTTACAGGATATAATTATGGAACTTTTAGCCAATTTGGTTTACATGCCGATGCAT
>JADLEN010000237.1 GCA_020846105.1 Chitinophagaceae bacterium
GGCAGCTTAAACAATTACAAAAACTAGCGCTAAAACACAATATGCAACTCAGCGAAATCTAAAGTGTCCATAGGATGAACTGTGCTGCCGTTTCGTCATTCATATTGCCAATATTCGAACCCAAAAACAAAACAATTTTTGGCTGCTTACTCTCTTTTAGCGAAGCCAACACTTCAAAATAGTCGCCCTGCTGGGTTTGCACAGATACGTTGGGTAGTGTGTTGCTTAAATCTTTTTGCAACAGTGCCAAGGCATTAGATGAGATGTCGATGGGGAAGTAGTCGAACTTAAACTTTTGAGCATCTAGTGCCTGCAATAGTTCTTTGGTTTTGGTGCCATCGCCCGCGCCCAATTCTATCAATTCGAAATAGGAATCTGGCTTCACGCCAAAGGCCTTTATCAATTCTTGTGTTTTATTTTTAAAAATATCTAGCTCGCTGCGTGTAAGATAATACTCGGGTAGCTTCATAATTTCTACAAAGAAGGCATCGCCTTTTTTATCGTAAAAATATTTCGAAGGAAGTTTTTTGGGATTTGATTTAAGTCCTTGGTCCACTTCTTTTTTGAAAGTATCGATCATCTTAATTTACTAATCTTATTCCGGTAAATTGCCATCTTTCCGAAGGGTGAAAAAAATTGCGGTACGTAGGGCGACTGTGATTTTGGGAAGTTGCAACAGACGCTCCTCGTAGTACCATTTTGTTACTCATAAATTTTCCATTGTACTCGCCCACAGCACCATTTTCTTTTTTAAAATTTGGGTAGGCTAGGTAAGCGCTGTTTGTCCACTCCCATCGTTTGCCCCAATCTAATTTTTCGGCAGCTATTTCCCATTCGCATTCGGTAGGCAAGCGCATCCCTTTCCACTCGGCATAGGCAGCGGCTTCGTAATAATTGATGTGGCAGAGAATGGCTTCTTTATTTACTTTTTGCAAACCTGCTAATGTGTAATAATGCCATTCACCCTCTATTTTGTGCCAAAATAATGGCGCATTTATATGCTCTCTATTTACCCAGGCCCAGCCTTCGTCTAGCCATAGGTTGAAATCGGCATAGCCTCCTGCCTCCATAAAAGCTAAGTATTCGCCATTGGTCACTAAGTGATTGATTATTTCAAAATCATCGAGGTAAACTTTGTGTACCCCCAATTCGTTGTCGTAGCAAAAGCCTTTCCCTTGGTAGCCTATTTCGTAGATGCCAGCAGCTATTTTCACACTTCCCCTAGCAGTGTTTTTATCTTTTACTAGGTGGTATTCTTTATCGAAAACAGGAAAAAGAGGATTGTGCCCTAGCATATATTTCACATCGGTCACCAATAATTCTTGGTGCTGTTGTTCGTGATTCAATCCCAGGCTCACTAAGTCTATTGTTTCTTTATCGCTTACCTCTTGCAAGAAGTCTTGCATCTTTTCATCTACATATTGCCTATAGGCATACACTTCTTCGGTGCTTGGGCGCGACATATTGCCACGGTTGCTTTGTAGTATACGCTCGCCAACATTGTTGTAATAACTATTGAATAAAAAATTGAAATCCTCATTGAAGGCTACATAATTATCCAAATAACTTTTCAAAATAAAGGTTTCGAAAAACCAAGTAGTGTGCGCCAAATGCCATTTCGCAGGGCTAGCAAATTGTACCACCTGTATAGAGTAATCTTCTGCTTGCAAATGCCTGCAAAAGTCAATAGTAGCTTGGCGCACGCGCTTATAATTATCTGTTATGTCCATATTTTATTCTAGTCCCTTTTTATCTGGGTTCCAAAAGGGTTTGGTCTTGATCTGATTAGTGTTCCACTTTAATTCACGACGCAAGTAATGATTCAAAACTAAACAAACTCGGCTATCTCCAGCAATGTAGACCATCTTTTCACCTTTCATTTTAGTTTCCATTTGCTTTACAATAGGCAGTATTTTATCGATTGCATTTTCTTCAAACTGGTAATAGTTGAAGGGTTTCTTGCCGTTTATATCGTCAAAAAAATCATTTTGATTATGGTGGTAAACTAAACTATCTACTTGCTTATCGAGCAAGCCTCTATTCAGGATATATAAATGTGACAAGGCGGACAAGTCACCAATCATTAGATAACTATCAGCAGAGTCATCTACGATAAAGTTACCTTTCTTCCATTTAAAATACACGTCGTCACCTACTTTGCAATCTTTGGTCCATATTGCACCTATCCCATTACTATCCGTTGCAATGGCAAGGTCTATATAGCCTTCGGTTTGATTAATGTCCCAAACGCTATAGCTTCTTACTTTGTCTTTTATAGTTAATTCATCATTACCAATGCCAATACCCAAACGTAAAAAATACCCAGGAGTAAATTGAGTTTTTTTAATACTTTCACTTTGAAGCCGAATTTTATATACGGATTCCGAAAGCTTTTCTTTCATAGTAATAATAGCATTTTGGAGCACTATTTTTTTCAGAATATTTTCTACTAATCCCATTTTAATTAGTTGTTTTTCTATTTTTACGAATCAAAATTATTCTATTCTTTACATAAGGGATTCTAATAATAAAACCAATACTTACAACAATCGCATATATCAACCAGGTTTTATCGAGCAGTACAATATGTAATAGA
>JADLEN010000238.1 GCA_020846105.1 Chitinophagaceae bacterium
ACTTTTACAAACGTAAAATAATCCATACGTAAAACTGTTTTTAGAGCGGGTGCTACAATAGCATTCGCTCTATTTTTTTCTAAGCAATACCTTCGTGAAATGAGAGCGCTGTTATTAATATTTTTTTTGAGCCAAAATGTAACGGCACAAGTATCAAAATACCCACAAAAATATTTTCGCAATCCGCTAAACATACCCATAATGTTGGCTGGTAATTTTGGCGAAAACCGCCCTGGACATTTTCATAGCGGTATAGATATTAAAACTGAAGGCAAAGAAAATTTGCCGGTTTTTGCGGCGGCCGATGGGTATATTTCAAGGGTGAAAATGGAACCTGGAGGCTTTGGGCATGGTATATATATTACCCACCCAAACGGATATACAACATTGTATGCGCATCTCAATAATTTTTATCCAGCATTACAAAAATTGGTTCGCGAAACCCAATATCAAAACCAAAACTGGGAAATGGATTTGACTTTTACGCCCGATAAATTTCCAATAAAAAAAGGACAACAGATAGCCTGGAGCGGCAATACTGGCGGTTCTTCGGCGCCACATCTTCATTTCGAGATTAGAGATTCTAAAACAGAACACCCGCTCAATCCACAATTATTTGGTTTTGAAATTAGGGATAATATTAGCCCTGTACCATCTGCCATTGTATTGTACAACAACAATGAATATTTTTACACACAAGAGCCTTTGAAGTTGAAATTAATTAAGAAAAGCCACTATTTCACCACCGCAAAAGACAGCATTTTCATTTACGGAAGCACCGTAAATATTGGCTTGGCTGTAAATGATTACATGAATAATTCTACCAATACCTTATCAATTTTCACAGTAGAATGGTATGCCAACGATGTGCTGAAAGGCAAGCTGACACTCGACAACATAGGCTATGATGAAACGCGCTATCTCAATGCCTGCTCGGATTATCGGCTGAAACAAGAAACCGGAACCTGGTATAATAGCCTATTCCGACTACCCAATAACTTGTTGAAAAGTATTTATGAATTTGAAGAAAATGGGAATGGCAAAATTGAACTGCTTGACAATACGGCAAACAATATTCGGATTGTTTTAAAAGATGTTTCGGGTAATGAAACAGAAATACGTTTAAACCTTTTTACTAATAGAATGCGAACGGACACAACATGTAACATTCTTTGGCAAGCAGGAAAAATCAATCAATTTGAAAACCCAAACCTAAAATTCAATTTGCCTGCCACTGCTTTGTACGATGACATATGTTTTGAAGCAACAAAAAAATACGAAGCCAACAGTCCTTCATCGCGTTGGTCTATTAGCAAGGCCTCAATTCCTGTGCATAATTATTTTGAATTAAGTATCAAGCCAGAAATCGCAATCCCCTTTTCATTGACCAATAAAATAGCGGTATTGTACAGTGATGGCAAAAACAAATCGGGTAAAGCAGCACAACTAAAAGACGGCTGGTATTGGGCTTCGGTTAGGGCTTTCGGCGAATATTGGTTGGCAATAGACACTACAGCCCCTATTATAAAAACGAAATTGAAAAATGGCACAAACATTGCAACTACGAAACAAATAAGTTTTGTGGTAAACGACAACCTGACAAGAGTAAAATCATTTGAGGGGCATATAAATGATAGTTGGGTGTGTTTCGAACAACATGGCAGCACTTGGTTTTACAAAATTGATGAGCATTGTCCAAAAGGAAAAAGCAAACTACGCGTAAAAGCAATTGACGAAAATTGGAATGAAGCCAAAATGGAATTTGGAATTATCCGATAGACAGGGTACATCTCTGCAAAAATTGGGGAAAAGTTTAACCGAATTAAGTGTCAGATTAAAAAACAACATTTTACCTTCGCAGCACAAAAAATAACAACTAATGAAATTTTTTATTGATACTGCCAACCTTGCACAAATCAGAGAAGCAAACGATTTGGGCATTCTTGATGGAGTAACCACCAACCCTACCCTAATGGCCAAAGAAGGCATAAGCGGTACAGAAAATATCCTCAACCATTACCGCGCCATTTGCGACATAGTAGATGGCCCTGTAAGTGCCGAAGTGCTATCGGTAGATTATGAGGGTATGGTAGCTGAAGGTAAAAAACTAGCTGCATTGCACAAGAATATTGTAGTAAAAATACCCATGATTAAAGATGGTATTAAGGCTATTAAATGGTTTACAGACAATGAAATTCAAACCAATTGCACATTGGTGTTTTCTGCTGGCCAAGCAATTTTGGCTGCCAAAGCGGGTGCAACATTTGTATCGCCTTTCATAGGCCGTATAGACGATAGCAGCTGGGACGGTGTTCAACTCATTGAGCAAATTGTAAACGTGTATAATACACAAGGTTTTATGACCGAAGTATTAGCTGCCTCTATCCGCAATCCCTTGCATATCGTGCGTTGTGCCGAGGCAGGTGCTGATGTGTGTACTTGTCCGCTAAGCTCTATACTTGGCTTGCTGAAACACCCCTTGACCGACTTGGGCTTGGAGCAGTTTTTGAAAGATGCACAGTCTATGAAATAAATTAGCACATTCTTTTTATTCAAAAAACCACTCTACACAGGGTGGTTTTTTTGTTGGCAATAAAATAGTATCCAACAGTTTCTAATTATTTAACTTTACGGTCAAAATCCAACTAATTGCCTATAATTATCATCGCTATTCTTGTAAGTTTTTTGCTAAATATTGCGCTCAGCATATTCAGTATCTATACCGACCGAAATGCATTTTCGCTTAATAAAGTTTTTTGGATCTTCAATTTATTGTTTCTTTCCGCAATCCCTTTAGTACAGTTCTTTTTAGGTACATTTCCTTGGGGGCGCATAATTACCAATAGTACCGTACTTACTGCCAACGGGCTGATAATCATTTGTAATATTGCTTATATACTGGTATGGCAAAAAACAAACGAAAAACTTATTGAGCATCGGGAAAATCCGGTAATTTTCGACCCTAAAAAGAGCGCAACAATAATACTATTTATTGCGGCCTGCATTAGCTTAATAGTATTCTCAAACCAAGGCCGGTTTTGGATAAAAAGCAATGGCGTAAGTATAAACAACAGCACGCTGCAACTATTGGCAGATAAGGGTCTTAGAGGTATTGCCCTCTTTGGGCTGATTGCAATTATCCACCTTTGGCAAAAACAAAAAATAAATAATTCACTTTTCACCACTTTACTATTTTTGGGTCTTGTAGCCAACTTTCCCACAGCAATACCTCGATATTGGTTGGCTACTTTTTACCTTGCTGCTTTGCTACTAATTTTCAAAAAACGCTTCATCAGAATCAAGCATTTATTTGCAACATCGTTGATTGGCTTGAGTATTCTTGCCTTCCCTCTTCTCAGTATTTTGCGTTACAATGTTTCAGAAATTCCTACAAGATTTCCAACGTTGAAATCCGTTTTTTCTTTTTCTTTTCTTGGCGGTGATTATGACGCATACAGCTCATTATGCACAACCATAATTTATGTAACACACAACGGTATCACCTGGGGGAAACAGTTAACAACAGTCTTACTTTTTTTTGTGCCTCGCAGTTTTTGGTCAGGTAAAAGTATTGGTAGTGGCGCACTTGTAAACAAATTACCCAACTCAGATTTTAACAACTTTAGTAGTCCATTTATTGCAGAAGGCTTTATCAATTTCGGGGTGGTTGGTGCTATACTATTTATAAGTATTGCTGCTTGGTTTATTAGCAAATACGACCAACTATATTGGCAATGCAACGACAATAATTTTAAAAAACAATTTTACCCTGCAGCGCTAGGCCTATTCTTTTTTATGCTTCGTGGCGATTTACTTTCATCGTTTGCCTATAGTGTGGGGCTCTTTTTTGCAGGATGGTTTGCGTATAAGCTTGCTGCGAAACATTATAACTTCAAAAGGAAATAACGTTG
>JADLEN010000239.1 GCA_020846105.1 Chitinophagaceae bacterium
CGGCAGCATATACGTTGCCTATATCCACATACAACAATGCTTTATTACTGTTCTTTTTCAGCTGCTGTTTTACTATATCTTCTGCTTTCTTAAAATCCTTTAGCGTCATTAAGGTGTACAAATAATCTTGGTACACCTCTTCTTTCTCGGGCATTTGCACATACAAATCTTTGTAGATTAGCGCTGCACTTTGATAGTTTTTAGTATCGAGATAGCTACGAGCTTCGTCATACTTTGTCTGTGCCAAAGCTGCGCTCTGAAAGAGTATGGCACTAACAATGACAAATAGTAGTTGGCGTATTATGTTCATTAATTTTTCAGGGATTGCTTAGGCTTATTTTATCTTTTCTCTTCTTCTACTAGCTCCAATATCTTGTCTAGTTTGGGCTCCAAAATTATTTCTGTGCGTCGGTTTCTTGCCCTGCCTTCGGGGCTTGTATTGTCTGCTATAGGTAGGTATTCACTACGGCCACTACTTGTTATTCTTACAGGGTTTACCTGATATTCTTTTACCAAAATGCGGGTAATAGCTGTGCTACGCGCCACACTCAATGCCCAGTTGTCTACAAATTTTTTGGCTATGGGTATAGAGTCTGTGTGGCCTTCCACATTCACATTAATATCGGCATGCTCATTAAGGGCCTTGGCTAGGCTTGCTAGTGCATCCTTACCCACCTTGCCCACCTCTGCACTACCCGACTCAAACAGCAATTGCTCCGACATGCTCACATATACTTTTCCGTTTTTGAGACTCACTGTTAGCTGCTCAGCATTGAAGTTGCCAAGCGCATCCGAGATGGTTTTTTTTAGCGCCGCTGATGCCGCACGTTGCTGATCTATCCTCATTTGCAGCTCGGCAAGGCGTGCTTGCTGCTCGGCTATAGTTTCGTTGCTATTGCTCAGTTGGTTTTTGCTTTTTTCTAGTTTAGCGTTTGTCATTTCTTGTGCTAGCTCCAGCTTGCTTAGCGAGCCTGTAAGCCCCAATATTTGGTTGTACATTTTTACACTATCACGGTTCAGTCTATTGGCACGCTCTTCCATGGCCGTAAACTTTTTTTGCGGCACACAACCCGCAAAACCCATTGCTATTACTGCTATTACACTACTGTTGTACAAAGCACGTTTCATCATTCTATTCTTTTTTTATTAGGGTAAAGTTAGGCCGCAGAAAGCAAAAATCTAGCTAAAAAAAAGGACGCACCGGCCTATAACCTTGTGCGTCCTTGCTATTTGTGTGCCTTAATTATCGGATACCTTGTACATAATTACTAAGTTCTGTTTTAGAACTTTCGAAGGTAAAACCATTGGCCACTTTGTAATAATTATTAGCATCGAGGCAATAATCATATGCATATTTAGCAAAGTCTAGCTTAGAAGACTCGAAGCTAAAAAGAGGCAGCAAAGCCCCTATCTGACCAGTGCTCAGGCAAGTGTTCGCAGCTATTTGTTTAGCGGTCGATAGCCTTGTAGCGTCAAAACTACTGTTGGCTATCGTGCGTTTGGCATCATCAAAATCGGCATTGCTCATAGCCCTATTACATCCCCCACGGTTGTTATTGTTATGGCTACGCCTTTGTGGGTTTCTAACGTTGCTAAAGTCATTATCCGGCACACCATTGCTATTCGTAGTGGTAGTGGTGGTAGTAGTGGTGGTAGTGCTACCCATCATAGGGTCGGCGATGTTCATATTGATACCCACACCCCCCACACGCACATTCACATTGCTAGCAGGGCTCATTGTCGTTTGTTGTATGGTAGTAGTAGTGCTAGTACCCGCATGTATAGGCGCTGCGCCTATAAGCATATTTGGCGCTCCAAACCTGTAGGTAGCACAGTTGGCGGGGCGTTGCATATTTTGCTGTGCCGGTGCAAAGGAGAAAAAACGCAGCACATTCCTACCCTTGTTGTCCTTCTTTATTCTATAAGTTACATCTTGCATCACGCCATCTGCATCAGCAAGCATTAGCGCACTTTTACTGATGTCGGGCAAGGCTTTGTTTTCAAAAATCACCTTGCAGTTGTAATAAGGGTTGGGCAGCTCTTCGATACGGATATTAGTCTGCGCTACATCATTATATCGCTCACCATTGAGCACTAGAAAGAATTTGGCACCATCTTCCGAAAACACAGTAAGGTTTGCAGTAGGCGTCCATTGTGCGCTTGCGCCTAAGCTCAGCAGTAGCAACATGGTTAGTAACAACTTGGTCATAATTATTTTTATTTTGGGTTTGTAAAGATATTAGTTTCTGTAACAGAAAAAAACACCTAGCTCAGACGCCCACAGCAGAAGCAAGTTTAACCATAAAAAAATAAAGACTAGCAATAACCCTGCTAGTCTTTATTTTTTGGAGTGGAGCCGCCGGGATTCGAACCCGGGTCCAAACACATGCCCAATGAGCCTTCTACGTGTGTATTTTGTTATTAATTTTCGTCAAAAAATGCCGGAAACAAACCAACCAACCCTTTGCTTATCTGCTGTAGCTTCGCTTCGGTGTCGCAGCGCCACCTCGGCTATCCCTCTCTTGGTTGATTTAGACGGCGGCTGTAGCTAAGGGAACGCTACCTTGCGGCGGTCAAAATGGTGACTAATCTCCGATTAGGCAGCCATGGCATACTGAGTATTGCCGATTGTTGTTCGGGTATTCAGATTTACGTGCTAATTATCCAACGCACGACACGCTTACTCACCTTGCCTTATGCTGTCAAAACCAGTCGGCCCCCGAACTGTTACACTTCTGTACCGATAAAATTTTCGGGGAGGGGTAAGCAGCAAAGTTAGTCAGATAATCGGTTAATAACTTTGTAAAAAAAGAAAGATTTTTTGTGGCTGTCGGCTGTTGCTTTTTCTTCAACTATTCAGGCAGTTTATCCTGAGCATGTCGAAGGACACCATCAGCTTTTATCTTATCTTCGGCTTTGCTGCTAGCGTATAAGGCGCGCCAATGCAGGTATCCAAAGATAGCTACCACAAAAAGCAGTAGCGTAAGGATGGCCGTAACATAATATCCTTTGTACAGAAACAAGGGTATAGCTATAAGGTTTGAGAGGTTGAGCAATAGCCAATTCTCGACCTTGCGGCGCGCCAGCAACCACATGCCTGCACATGCCGTTGCAGACACAAAGCTGTCCCACACAGGCACGGTACTGCTTGTCTGTAACAACAGCAAATAAAATACTAGCCAAAAACCAAACACTATGGCCGAGACAATTGCCGCATCGCGCTGGGTACAAATGCTGATAGGCAGGGCTAAAGCGGTATTAAACTTGGCACGTTGCCAGTGCCACCAACCATATAAGGTCATTACAAAATAATAAACATTGAGCAGCGCTTCGGCATACAAGCCTGCCTGCGCCCGCGACCATAAGTAGGCGTATATGGCGGTGCTCACTAAGCCTGCAGGGTATAGCAATATATGGTTGCGCTGTGCAAAAAGCACACTCACTAAACCAAAAATGGCCGCCACCCACTCTAGCATTTGGGTGGCCAATAACTGCTGCCAAAACTGTACTGCTAATTCGGTCATTAGGCTAGTGTGTCTTGGGTTTGGTGGCGGAATAGCTTGGCATATCGGCCATTGGCTTCCATCAGTGCGGCGTGCTTGCCCTGCTCGGCTATAGCACCATGTTGCAGCACTATTATCTGATCGAAATCCCAACCCGAAAATATACGATGGGTAATCACGATAACCGTCTTGCCCACCAAATAGTTGCGGAGGTTGTGGAGAATTGTTTTTTCGGTTCGGGTATCTACCGCAGACAAGCATTCATCTAAC
>JADLEN010000240.1 GCA_020846105.1 Chitinophagaceae bacterium
ACTTACGCACAGGGTGCCATCGTTTCTCTTTTTATATACATAACCTTCGGGTAGTACCTTCTGGGCATTTAGTTTTGCCGCATCTATTAAGTAGGCTTTGGTATGTGGCGATAGCTTTGGTATTGTGGTTTGTGCTATTGCGCCAAAACCAATACTAGCAGCGCATATTAGTAAGGAAAATTTTCTCATCTTTTATAATAAATAGAAATTGAAGAATAGTAGGAATAGGGTAAAGGTAAAACATTGAACTAAAGAATTTGAAGCACTAGATTGTAAAATCTGAAACAGTGTTTTTGGCCTTGCGCCATGCTGCCAATATATGCTACAACGTTTCCTTAGCAAATACTTATCCGATTTTAGCGAAAAGCAACCTAATTTTGCCCTCTCATGTCTGATGCAATAAAACACGAATGCGGATTGGCCTATATCCGTTTATTGAAACCGCTCACTTATTATCGTCGCAAGTACGGCAGCACCTTCTACGCGCTCAACAAGCTTTATCTGTTGATGGAGAAACAACACAACCGTGGGCAAGATGGTGCCGGTATAGCTACTGTAAAATTGGATACAGAACCAGGCTACCAATTTATGCACCGTATGCGTCTTAATGGCTCTGGTGCTATCGCACGCTTGTTTCAAGATATACATGGCCAAGTGGCCAACCTTGAGGCCTCGCACCCCGAAATTAGCAACCACCCCGGCTTGCTAAAAGGATATTTGCCTTTTCTGGGAGAGGTAATGATGGGGCATCTACGCTACGGCACACAAGGCAAAAACGATGTCAACTTTTGTCATCCGTTTATAAAATCTGATATTAACCCCACCCGAAATCTTATGATGGCGGGCAACTTCAACCTTGTAAACACAGAAGAAATATTAGAAAAAGTAAAACCAAAAATTACTACGCCTGATGGTAGCGACTTGGGTGCAATGATTGAAACCATTCATCACTTTCTTTGCCAAGAGGATAGCAAAAACCCTGAAACACTAGATGTGGAAAGCGCTTTAAAACAAGCAACAGCTTTGTTTGACGGTGGCTATGTATTTAGTGGGCTTATTGGCAATGGCGATAGCTTTGTGATGCGCGACCCCAATGGTATAAGGCCTGCATTTTATTTCAAAAATGAAGAAATTGTGGTGGTGGCCTCTGAGCGACCAGCAATAATGACCACCTTTAATGTGCCGATTGAAGAGGTACATGAAATACAACCTGGGCATGCTATTTTGGTAGATGCCAAAGGTAATTTCCGACACCAAGAAATTTTAGCACCAAGGGAGCTTAAGGCTTGTAGTTTCGAACGCATATATTTTAGCCGTGGTAGCGATGCCGACATATACAGAGAGCGGATGCAACTTGGTCGCAACATTGCTAGAGTAGTGCTCAAAGTACTCAACAACGACCTTAAAAATACGATTGTTTCCTTTATCCCAAATACTGCCGAAACGGCTTTTTATGGTTTGATAAAAGGTCTTGAAGATTACCTCAAAGAAATAAAAATAGAGCGCATACTGAGCAAGCGCGATACCATGACCGAGGAAGAGATGCGTGAGCTACTCAACCGTAGAGTGCGTATAGAAAAGCTAGCCATTAAGGATGTGAAAATGCGCACCTTTATTACCGAAGACGCTTCACGAGACGAGATGGTGCAGCACGTGTATGATATTACTTATGGCACTGTGCAGAAAGATGTAGACACGCTGGTGGTTATCGATGATTCTATAGTGCGTGGTACTACCTTACGCCAAAGCATTATTAAAATGCTAGACAGGCTAGGCCCAAAAAAAATAATCATTGCATCGTCGGCACCGCAGATACGCTACCCCGATTGTTATGGAATAGATATGAGCAAGATGGGCGATTTTATTGCTTTCCAAGCTGCAGTAGCCTTGCTGCAAGAAAGTGGCAGAGGGCACATACTTACCGATACCTACAAAGCTTGCAAACAAGCCGAGCAGCATGGTACCTTGCAAAACGAAAATCATGTCAAAGCTATTTATCAGCCATTTACCAATAAAGAGGTAAGCCTTAAAATAGCTTCAATGTTGCGCGATGAAACCATCAATGCCGAGGTAGATATTATTTACCAAACATTAGAGGGTCTTTATGATGCCTGCCCAAACCACAAAGGCGATTGGTATTTTACCGGCAACTACCCCACCCCGGGTGGCAATCGGGTAGCCAACAAAGCATTCATAAATTACATGGAACAAAAAACAGGCAGAGGATATTAATCCAACACCTAGCTTTATACAATATGGTCGCAAGCCTCGAAATACAGTTATTTTCGAGGCTTGTTTCATTATTATCTTGTTTTTCTCACAAGCTCTTTTGGCTGTACTTTTGACAGACAAGTCAAAAAAAACTAAGTTTGTGTTTCCGTTTCAAGTCTTATGCGCCTCGCCGTCACTTTTTTATTTTTTAATTTTCTTTATCTTCCTTTCGGCACTTGGGCACAAAGGGTAGGCGCTAATAATGCCAAAATACCAAGGGTGTTGATACTGTTGGATGGCTCTAGTAGTATGAGCGAAGATTGGGCACCTGGCAAAACACGTTTTCAGCAAGCAGGTACATTTATTTTGTCGCTCATAGATAGCCTTAGCAAAGCCAATGATCAAGTAGAATTTGGCTTGCGGGTATTTGGGCATCAATATCCAGCGCAAGACAAAAATTGCTATGATACTAAGCGTGAAATAATGTTTGCTCGTGACAATACGGTGCAGATGGAAGCCAGGCTGGCAGCGCTTCATGGCTATGGGGTATCGCCAATTGCCTATTCGCTGAGCGAGGCTGCAATGGAAGATTTTGAAAACGAAGCTAAATATGCTTACAGTATAATTTTGGTAACAGATGGTGGCGAAAGTTGTGGCGGCGACATTTGTAAAGTGGTCAATGACCTGTTGCAACGCAAAATTTTCTTTAGGCCATATATCGTAAGCCTTGTAGATTATGCACCTTTAAAAGAGCTGTACAATTGCTTGGGCACTTTCCTTACGGTAAGCAACACACCACAAATGCCAGGCGTAATATCCAAAATCACTGATGCGCACAGAGAAGGGTTTGAAAGGGCAAAAACCGGAAAGGTAATAGCCGTGATGCCCGAAGTAAAAAAGGTAGATACTATCATAATACCTATTACTATTAAAAAAGAAGAGCCGCCTGTAAAAGTAATTGAGCCTGTAAAACCTATTGTGCCCATCAAAAAAGATACGGTGGTGGCTGTGCCTAAAAAAGTAGTGGAAGAACCAAAAAAACCTGTTGTAGTAGCGCCTATTCCCGAGCCGCCAAAACTGCAAGTGCGCGACAAGCGCAGCATACCATTGCTGAGGCTCAAGACAAAGTTGGAAGCCTACATGACTATTGAGCTCAATATACCACATCCGGAGTATATTGTAGTGCCGCCATTCAGAGTGTCTGTAATAGGAGATGCGCCACCAGAGCCAGTGGTAGTGCCACCACGCGCAAAGGAAAGGGCTTTTGCACCGCTACCTGCACCTAAGAAAAAAGCACTAAAAAGCATTTTGGTGATGGTGCCTATGCCCAAATCATTGCAAGTGCCACCGATGGTGCTTTCCAAATTCGAACCTATTGTAGCCAAAGTGCCCGACACTATAGTAATACCCATCACTATTAAAAAAGAAGAACCTAAACCTGTAGTAAAACCAATAATAAAGCCAATAGTAAAAGCTGCTGACAAACCCATTCTCAAAAAAGAAGCTACACCATTTAAGGTAGAAAAAACGCCTTCGACACAAACCGAGCTTGAAGTTTATTTTACGGATGGCAAGGGTACCTTTTATGCTACTACGCCACAGATATTGCTCAGCGACCCCAAGACGGGCAAAGATGTGCAAACCTTCTACAGAATGGTAAACCCCGAAGGCAA
>JADLEN010000241.1 GCA_020846105.1 Chitinophagaceae bacterium
ATTTATCCTTACTACTGAAGTGATTGCAATAAGCCTGCTTTCATTTGTCGCTTATCCCAATTTTTGGCATTATAATTTGAGTAAAAATATTATCGAAACTGAGCAAATGGATCCAAGAGTCACTTTACCCATAATTCTACAAAATTCCGATTCTACAAACCTTACAGCAATTGGCAACAAAGTTGTCATTCTCGATGTGTGGTATTCGCACTGCGGGTTATGTTTTAAAAAATTCCCTGAGTTTGAGGCCTTGGCCAAAGAATACTCAAAAGATACCAACCTGTATTTTGCTGCGCTTAATATTCCAATGCAAAAAGAACTAGATACATTGGGCTCTTTTGGTTTGATAAAAGATTATTCATTCAATAAACTACAAGCTACCTCCACCACCACCGAGAATAAATGGGGCATAGAAATGGGTTATCCTACCTTATTGGTTTTTGACAAAAATCATAAAATTCGCTATTCGGGCACGCTAAATACCAACCGCTATCTATTGGTAAACAATATCCACAAAATCATAGAGGAGTTAAAGAAAGAATAAAACACAATAAATATGAACCACCCGATTATTAAGATAGTCGGGTGTTTTTATTATAAAATATCCCAAGTATTTGATTATTCAAAAAGGATATGCCGTTGCTGCTGGAAGATTTTTTCTTTAAGACATTTTTTTTTGAGCGCACTACCTCCCCGAAAATGGCGGTGAAATGACTAAGAAAAGAAAGAGGCAGCTGCGGGTTTTGGCTTACTTTTGCAGCTTATGCAACAGAGTTATCTCGACGGGCTGAACGACAGTCAGCGACAAGCCGTACTACACATCAAAGGGCCACTAATGATAGTGGCTGGGGCTGGTAGCGGCAAAACAAAAGTATTGACTACAAGGATTGCGCACTTGATAAACGGGGGTGTAGATGCATTTAGGATATTGGCACTAACCTTTACCAATAAAGCTGCGGCAGAAATGAAGGAACGGATAAGCCATATACTGGGAAATAGCGAGGCGCGAAATTTGTTTATCGGTACGTTTCACTCCGTGTTTGCCAAGATATTGCGCATAGAGGCCGAGAAGCTAGGCTACCCAAAAAACTTTACCATCTACGATACCGACGATGCCAAAAGTGTGATAAAAACCATACTCAATGAGCTGAATATTGACGATAAAAGCTACAAACCAGCTTATGTACTCAGTAGAATATCGGCCGCCAAAAATGGACTAATAAGCCCAGCCGAGTACAAGCAAGACCAGTACATACAACAAGAGGATGCGCGCAGCAATCGCCCAATGATGGGTGATATATATGTGCGCTATGCCAATCGCTGTTTTAAGAACGGTGCTATGGATTTTGACGATTTGCTGTATAAAATGCACGAGCTGTTGCTAAAGTTTCCGGAGGTTCTGTCGAAGTATCAAAACAAGTTTCAGTATGTGCTTATAGATGAGTATCAGGATACCAATACTGCGCAGTACCGTGTAATAAAAATGCTGGGTGCGGTGCACGAAAACATTTGTGTGGTGGGCGATGATGCGCAAAGTATCTACTCGTTTCGGGGGGCTACGGTGCAAAACATCTTGCAATTCAAGGACGACTATAATGATGTGAAGGTGGTAAAATTGGAACAAAACTACCGCAGTACACAGTCTATACTAAATGTTGCCAACAAGGTTATAGGCAACAACAAGAATCAGATAGAAAAATCGTTGTGGACGAGCAATGGCGAGGGCGAAAAAATAAAAATTGTGCGCACCATGACGGACAATGATGAGGGCAGCTTTGTAGCCGATGCTATAAGCGAAATGCGCCTGCGCCACCACTACGACAATAAAGATTTTGCAATACTTTACCGCACCAATGCCCAGAGCCGATCTTTTGAAGAAAGCCTGCGGAGAAAGAATATCCCATACAAGATATATGGAGGCTTATCTTTTTACCAACGGAAGGAAGTAAAGGACTTACTAGCCTATCTGCGCTTAATAGTAAACGAGCAAGACGAGGAGAATATAAAGCGTGTGATTAACTATCCAGTACGGGGCATTGGCAAATCTAGCCTAGACCGTATGCTGGTAGCCGCCAACGAAATAAACGTAACCCTGTGGGAGGTGATGCACAACCCTACTGGCGTAGGGCTCAAGGGTGCGTCGGCCAATGCTGTGGGCGATTTTGTGATGATGATAAAGGGTTTCCGCACGCTGCTAGACAAGGGCAACGCTTACGACCTAGCGTACGAGGTGGGCAAGCGTACCGGCTTGGTAAAAGACTTGTATAATGACAAATCGGTAGAAGGGCTAGCACGTTACGAGAATGTACAAGAGCTGCTAAACTCTATTAAAGAATTTACCGAAACCCCCAACGAAGATGGCGAGCTTACCGACAAAAGCCTAGGCAGCTACCTACAACAAATAACACTTCTGACCGATACCGGCAAAGACAATGACGAGGACCAAGATGTGGTGCGCCTGATGACGATACATGCGGCAAAGGGCTTAGAGTTTCCTTGTGTATTTTCGGTGGGTTTGGAAGAAAATCTTTTTCCGAGTACGATGAGCCTTTATGACCGTGAAGGCTTGGAAGAGGAACGCCGACTATTTTATGTATCGGTGACACGGGCCAAAGACCGCTTGTGGATAACCTATGCCAATAGCCGATACCGTTTTGGCAGCTTGGTGAGCAACGAGGCAAGCCGATTTATAGCAGAAGTACCACCAGAATTTTCGGAGCAAAACTACACGGGTACAGCGGGCCAGCAACAGCAACAAAAACAAGCATTTCCTTCGCGGGTGAATACCAAAGATAAGTCGCTAGACAACCTGCCATCGCTGAAACAATTGGCCGAAAAGCTACAAAAAAACAATGCCGCGCCTGCACATACTCCTACTGCCGATTTTGTGCCAGACAATGCCGCAGATATGGAAGTAGGCATGAAGATAGAGCACCAAAAATTTGGCTTTGGCACCATCAACACTATAGAGGGTGGCAGCAACAATCTGATTGCCAATATAGACTTTGGTGCAGGGCATGGCGAAAAGAAAATAATGCTGAACTATGCCAAACTTCGAATAGTACGATAGTTCACAAAAAAAAAAAAAGTCGTCTGTCTCGAAAAATAATACTTTTTTAAAACAAGAATTGTACTTTTAGCGCAAATAGTAATAATGGAATACGAAATAAAAAGCTTAGGCAAGTTTAAATATGTAGAGGAAGGTGTGGGTGAACCATTGATATTGTTGCACGGATTGTTTGGCGCACTTAGCAATTTCAAAGACTTATTTGATTATTTCAAAACTACGCATAGGGTAATAATACCGATGCTACCATTATATGATTTATCACTTTTAGACACTTCAGTATCGGGCCTACAAAAGCACGTAGCCAAGTTTATAGAGGCTATGAATTTGGAAAAATTCCACCTTTTAGGCAACTCACTTGGAGGGCATATAGCACTAGTATATACCCTCAAGCATCAAGAGCGCGTGCATACCCTTACGCTCACTGGCAGTTCGGGCTTATTTGAAAATGGCATGGGCGAAACCTACCCCAAGCGTGGCGATTACGAGTTTATCAAACACAAGACTGCCCTTACTTTTTACGACCCTGCAGTTGCCACCCAAGAACTAGTAGATGAGGTGTATGAAATAGTACAAAACAGAATCAAAGCTTTGAAAATAATCGCCTTGGCAAAGTCGGCAATCAGGCACAACCTTGGGCAAGAGCTCAATGACATTAACTCTCCTACCTGCCTTATATGGGGCAAGAATGACACCATTACTCCGCCATTGGTGGCCGAGGCATTTAAAAAATTATTGCTACACTCAGAGCTACATTGGATAGACAAATGTGGCCACGCACCAATGATGGAAGTACCCACAACTTTTAATGAAATATTGGGCAAATTTTTGAGCGAGCACAAACTACCCGCTTAGACTGTTTTAAATTTTATAGCTAAAAAGTGAAAGCACAATAGACCATATTGTACTTTCACTTTTTATTTTGTATTTCTATGCTCCATAGCGCTATATTCTTACGTACTTTGTTGCAAAAACCTACAAGCCAAAAAAAGCTACCTTATGCTACTAGACCAAATAGTATCGCCCGATGTACCTACCGCCACCAAAGGCGATAGTTTAGAATACATCAACTCCTTATTTTTTGCATCACAATTGCAACAACTAGCTATTGTAGATGCCGACAAATACTTGGGCTTGATAGACGCCAAAGACATTGCCCAATACCTCCAAGACCCAGAGCTTTTTGCCGAAGGAGCGCCTTTTACAGATTTCAGACCATCTATAAACATAAATGCACACCCTTTTGAAGCCTTGAGGGTAATGTACCACCACGACCTGTGCACCCTACCCGTAGTCAACGAAGAGCAAGAATACTGTGGCGCACTTACCAAAGACGGCTTGCTAAAATACTTGATAGAGCATATCAATATTGATGTGAATGGCGGTATCATTGTACTATCCATAGCAGCACGCAACTATAGCCTAGCCGAGATAGCAAGAATATGCGAAAACGAGCAAGTACTCATACTGGGCGTGCAAGCCAAAGCCAACCCCGATACCGGAACCATAGAAGTAACTATCAAAACAAATAGTATTGACTTATCGGCGGTAGTACAAGCTTTCGAGCGATATGAATACCACGTAGTGGACACCTATGGCGACCAAAAAATCGAAAACAACATATCGGACAGGTACCGCTTGCTCATGAATTACATAAACATGTAGCGAAGGTTTTAATCCAGCAAATCTTGTAACTCTTTTGTAGTGATAGCTACTGCAAGCTGTGTCCCATCTTTTAAAGTCACAAAGCTATTTTTTCTGGGCCTGCTTTTTTTTTCCTTTGGGCGGTTGGGCTTCTGTCTCCTTCGTTGGGCTTTGGGTCTCGGGCTGTTGCTTGTACTCCGCCCCAAGGCCGCCGCCGCAAAGGCTTCAGCGGGGTACAGCTGCCATCCCGCGCAGGTTTAGGCTTTTATCTTGCTATTAAGCTTTG
>JADLEN010000242.1 GCA_020846105.1 Chitinophagaceae bacterium
AACAGTTACCTCAGCAGTAGCGTATTGCCAAGGCGAAACCGCTAGTGTACTGACAGCATCAGGATCCAGTCTGAAATGGTACACGGTCTTATCAGGTGGTACTGCTTTGGCTACTGCACCTACGCCAAGTACTGCAAGCCCAGGCACAACAATTTATTATGTGAGCCAAAGTAACGCTGCCTCTATTGGTGGTTGTGAAAGCGCAAGAGCATCAATAGCGGTAACCATCAATTCATTGCCTGTGGCCCCAACAGTTACCTCAGCAGTAGCGTATTGCCAAGGAGCAACAGCATCGGTTTTGACAGCAATAGGCACTAGTTTGAAATGGTACACCGTTTCGTCAGGTGGTACCGCATTGGCTAGCGCACCTACACCAAGCACCTCAAGCATAGGCACCTCCAACTATTATGTGAGCCAAACTTCTGCGGCCTCTGTTGGTGGTTGCGAGGGTACAAGATCGGCTATCAATGTTTTAATCAACCCTCTACCCACAGCCCCTGGCGTAGCTAGTCCTTTAAACTTATGTATGGGTACCGCCGAAAGTAGCCTTACCGCTATGGGTAGCAACCTAAAATGGTACTCTGCCGCTACTGGGGGTACAGGAAGCATTACTGCTCCTACGCCTAGTACTGCAAGTCTAAGTACCAACACATACTATGTGAGCCAAACCTCGTCCGCATCTGTTGGTGGCTGCGAAGGGCCAAGGGCAGCATTATTGGTGCAAGTACAACCATTGCCATCAGTAACGATAAGTTCATTGTCTTCCACTGGGTTTATTTATTGCCGCGAAAGCAATATTAGCCTAAAAGCAAATGCACCATTGGCAGCAACATATCAATGGAGTTTTGGGGGTACAAATATTGCAGGATTACTAAGTGACACTACTATTGCTGCAAATAGCGGCATGTACAAAGTATTGGTAAAAACTGCTTATGGCTGTGAAGGTATAGACTCAATAAATGTAACTAAAGATAGCTCTATAATACCCACACTATCGCCTACTGAAATAATAATTTGTGAAGAAGGCAGCCAATTACTTACTGTGAATCCTGGTTTTGTAGGCTGGACTTTTGAATGGAAAAAAGATGGAATAACCTTTGCCGCTCCAGACTATATCAACCTCAAAAATGTGAATCTTTTAGGAACCTACACGGTAATTTCAAAAAACACAGTAGGCTGTATTGATACCACCAACGAAGCACACCTTGGTTTTTATCCAAAGCCCACGAAGCCCACTATTATCAACATGGACCCTATCTTGGAAATACCTAATGTTTATTTGCATTATCAGTGGTATAGAAATGGGGTGAAGATTATAAGCACAAATGTATCTCTATACACCACAATGTCACCCGGTAGCTACCACGTAGAGGTTACAGACGAAAATGGTTGTCTAAACCAATCGGATACTGTAGAGATTAAAAGCGCAACAGGCATCAATACTTCGGTACTGAAAAGTGTATTGAAAATATATCCCAACCCATCGCGCAATATCGTGTATATCGAAGCGCCGATAAAGGTGAATGTGAAGGTGACAGACATTACAGGACGTATGATTATAGCATTGAAAGAAGCAAAAGAAATAGACCTTGGCAACTATGCCGATGGCAACTACATATTGATGATAACAGACGAAGAAAACAACCTCATAACGGTAGAAAAAATCAGTAAAATGCAATAGCAAAAATTTAATGAAAGTAAAAAGGCGCGTACCATTTAAAAGGTACGTGCCTTTTTTTATGGCCTATAAAAATTAGCCCAACATTTCAATGGAGCAGTGTAATATTGTACCGAACTTGATAATATTTGCCTGCAATGACCCCTGACCCCAACCTACTCCTCGACCTCGTAAAAATGCCCATGCCCTTCGGAAAATACAAAGGCACTATTTTGTGCAACTTGCCCGTAGCATATCTCGAGTGGTTTGCCCGAAAAGGTTTTCCTGCTGGCAAGTTGGGGGTATTGCTACAAACGCTTCATGAAATAAAAATGAACGGTTTAGAATATCTTTTAGACCCTTTAAAGAAAAAGTAAAATGAAGCATTTTTACACAAGTTTTCTGGCTGCATTATTGTTGTGCAATATTGCTCTTGCCCAAGGTGCTACACTCAATATTATTGCTGCAAAAGAAAATATAAGCATCCGAGGTCTGAGTGTGGTAAGCGACAAAATAATTTGGTGTAGTGGCAGCAAGGGTAGTATTGCCCGTAGTATTGATGGCGGCAAAACATTTCGATGGAAAACGGTGGCAGGCTACGAGCAAAATGATTTTAGAGATATTGAAGCCTTTGATGAAAATACCGCGGTGATTATGGCTATTGGTGCGCCAGCCTTTATACTTAAAACAAAAGACGGTGGAAAAACTTGGCAAAAGGTATTTGAAGACAGTACCGATGGTATGTTTCTGGATGCCATGGCTTTTGACAAAAAGGGAAATGGTATTGTAATTGGCGACCCAATTAATGGTATGATTTACCAAGCTTTTACTAATGATTATGGCGCTACTTGGTCCAAAAATAAAAATGCTTCAAATGCCACAAAAGGAGAATCTTTTTTTGCATCTAGCGGCACCAATATTGTGGCCACTGCCAATAATAAACAGCCCTACCTGTGGGTGAGCGGCGGCGTGGTATCAAGGTTGTTTTACAAAAGCTCCATTATCCTTTTAGCAATGCAAAAAGGTCGTGAAACTACAGGTGCCAATTCTGTAGCATACCATAAAAACAAGGCCGTGGTGGTGGGTGGCGATTTTAGCAAGCCCAACAATTCAGATAGCAATTGCATCTTAGTAAATCTGAAAAGAAATGCAAAGTGCTCCAAGCCCATCCAAGCACCTCTTGGCTACAAAAGCTGTGTTATTTTTTACAACAAAAACACCCTAATAGCCTGTGGCACTAGTGGGGTAGATATCTCTTATGATGCTGGCTTGCATTGGCGCAATATTTCTAAAGAAAGCTTTCATGTAGTGCAGAAAGCCAAGAAGGGCAGAGCTATATTTTTGGCAGGAGCCAAGGGCCGAATAGCTACTTTGGTTTTGGATTAAGTGGTTTTCTATTCAAATTACTTTTGAAGGTATGTCAGTTGTGTTTTTTGAGTATATTCGTATTTCCTCAATTTCCTGAAAACATGAAAAAGCATTTATTATTTGTACTTATTTTAGTGTGCACGCAAATCCTTCATGCACAAACACCCCAATTTCATTGGGCTTTCGACCTGCAGGCCTATACGGTCAATGGCATGGCAATAGACTCCAATGACAACGTTTATGTCACAGGTAGTTTTGACGACACCACCGATTTCGACCCTAGCGCTGCAGTTTATAAGCTTACACCTATAGCGGGCAACGACGTCTTTGTAGCCAAATACAACAAATTGGGTGCACTCGTTTGGGTGGTTTCTTTTGGCAGCACAGACCACGATTATGCCTACGATATCAAAATTGATAAAAACAACAGCCTTGTGGTAACAGGCGATTTCTGGGGTAGCCTCAGCTTCGACTCGGCAGGCACCAAAAAATATTGCTATGATAATGGCAATCGAGATGTATTTGTTCTGAAACTAGACCTAAACGGCAAATATATATTCTGTAAAAACTTAGGAGGTTTGTACCGCGACGAAGCCAGGGCCCTGGCCATAGACAAGCAAGGCAACATATACACAACAGGCACTTTCTACGTCCAAATGGATTTTGACCCAAGCCCTAGCAAAGTAGTTTATAAGCCTACTACTTTTAGTACAGTTACGGCAGAGTGTGTATTTATTTCCAAATTAGACTCTAACGGAAACTATGTTTGGGGCAAATATTTTGCAACTAAGCGTTATTGCCGCTCTTATGCTATTGACGTAGATAAGTATGAAAATGTTTACCTCTGCGGGGCTTCGGTAGATAGTATTGACCTCAACCCCGATGGTGGCGGTTATACGCCTAGCCCTACATCAGCAACAGCTCATTATATTACAAAGCTCAATAAAAACGGAAGTTTTGCATGGGCAAAACAAGTAGAAGGTTATAGAACGTTTACAGCCTGCCCGTCCTCTGTCAAAGTAGACGATACAGGAAATGTATATATGCAAATATGGGGCAGCCAATATTCAAGTATTGGTGCCACCACGCTCCCGCCTGGCATGGCATTTATTACTGGGCTGAATTTAATAAAATTCGATAGTGCAGGAGCATTTAAGTATTTAAGAGGAATCGGACGGGGAGGGGCTGGGCCTATCGGGCACCTAAAGTATAACTCAGGTACAAAATTCACTTTCGATAGCCAGAATAATATTGTGAGTGCATTTCTCATCGGTGCCAAAGCCGATGTAGACCCAAGCGACGACTCCGTTTTTCTTTACTCAAAAAGTACTTTTAGTATCGCTGTTACCAAAATAGACCAAAGCGGCAAGCTACTTTGGGCATATAATTTTGCAGATACCATCACCAATGGCCCTTCTGCTTTAGCGCTCAGCAATAGAGATAATATTTACCTCTCAGGGGTTTTTAATTATAAAATAGACTATGACCCTAGTAGCGATACCAGTTTTTCAAAATCCAGTAACGGCGGCACTTTTGTGCACAAAATGAGTAGCTGCCAAGTAAAAAGCAACTTAAGCATTGCCGCTTGCAACAGCTTTACCCTGGGTGCCTATACCTACTCAGAATCGGGTAGCTATAAGCCAATTTTTATAGCCAAAAACAGTTGCGATAGTATTGTAGCCTTGAATCTCAGCATCACCCATACCAACGACTCGGTAGTCAAAACGGGCAGCACCCTCACAGCCTTGGCCACAAGCGTATCTTACCAATGGGTGCGCTGCCCTAGCTATGCCGCCATAGTAGGCGCCACTAGCAATACCTATACCCCAAGCACCACCGGCAACTATGCCGTTATTATCAAAGACGGTATATGCACCGATACCTCCGCCTGCATCAATACTTGGGGCTTAGGCATCCCTGACGAAAACCACAGCCCGCAACAAATAGCCATCAGCCCCAACCCTAGCACAGGCCTATGCACTATTCATACAGGCATTGCCGCAAAAGATATGCAGCTAATGCTATACAACAATATGGGCACATTGGTACTGAGCCAAAAAACACAATCCGCCAGCAGCACCATCAATATTGCAAACCTGCCTAGTGGCGTTTATTTTATCAAAGTCTTTAGCGACAAGCAAAACCTCGGAGTGCAAAAACTAGTCAAGCACTAGTCTGCGTACCTAGCCTTTTTTCTTTTTTTTTGGGCGTGCC
>JADLEN010000243.1 GCA_020846105.1 Chitinophagaceae bacterium
ACTTGACACAAACCGACCTGACTTTTCCGACACTCAATCCGACCCAAATGGTTTTAAAAATTTTTCCCACCGCACATTTTAAAAAATAATTTTATGCCTTCCCACATAGGCACATTTGGGGTTTGCCCCCTCACACAACCCGACACACAGGCAAACCCCAAAAGAGCCAATTTTCCTCGCCCAGAAAAAATACTGGACAAATATATCCACTATTCAAAAAAAGTACTTATCTTTGCACCGATAAAAAGTAAAAGATGTTTTCAAAAGCTTGTGAATACGGTATTAGGGCTTCAATTTTCATTGCAGAGCAATCCCTGCTCGACAGAAAAGTGAGCTTAAAGGATGTGGCAGAAGCTATTGAATCACCCTCTGCATATACCTCAAAAATATTACAAAGATTGTCAAAAAGCAACATTATCAATTCCGACAAAGGACCAACTGGTGGCTTTTCAATGGACAAAAGTGAATTGGAAAAGGTGAAGTTAAATTCAATTGTTTATGCAATTGATGGCGATACGGTTTATAATGGTTGTGGCTTGGGATTAAAAAAATGCAATGCTGATAAACCTTGTCCTGTACACAATCAATTTAAAGTGATACGAGATGAACTTAAGAAAATGCTTGAAAATACTACCGTAAAAACATTGGCAATGGATTATGAAAAAGGTTTGACCTTTTTAAAACGTTAAAAAAATTTGAATAAATAGTGGACAATTTTATCCAATACAAATAAGAAATGGAAACAAAAAATATATTCAGCGAATCAGGCATCATAATCACGCTATTGCTCATTGCCATACCAATAATTGTTGCTTCGATATTAGTAATCATAAAAGCGAAAAATGTTCTAAAAAATTTCTTGAAGAAAAAAGAACTCGAAAAATTTAATGAATACTTGAAAGGTTTGAGTGCCGAAGAAGTGCAAAAATTAGAGCAACGAAAAAAGGAACTTGAATTTTCTCTTACTAATAATGAATTAGCTGGCGATACGACACCTATAGACGAAAAAGGTTTGATTGACAATGTGAGCGAAGCAAGTTCGTTGCGATTTATTGAACAAAAGAAAAAAAGTCAGGCAAGACCTTATATTGAACCTGATTTGACCAAACTCATTCTATGGTATTTAGGTTGTGCCACTTTTTGGTTGTTGTTTGGAACTACGGTTGGTGAATATGTTGGGATTAAATTTGTTGCTCCAGATGTTGATCATTACAGTTGGTTGAGCTTTGGAAGATTACGGCCTGTACACACAAACGCTGTATTTTGGGGTTGGGCATCTTTGGCAATGTTGGGCTTAGCTTATTATGTAATTCCGAGAGTTAGCAACGTACCAATTGCAAGTGTAAAAACAGGCTACCGTACTCTAATACTTATAAACGCTTCGGTTGTACTTGGTAGTTTGTTTTTAATGGCTGGTATCAACAATGGTGGTGGCGAATACAGAGAATACATCTGGCCTGTGATGGCGTTGTTTGGTGTTGGCGTTATCATTTCGCTTAAAAACTTTTACAAAACCATAGCGAAAAGAACGACCAAAGAAATTTATGTATCTAATTGGTACATCATTTCTGCAATGATGTTTCTATTGGTGATTGCCGTAATTGCCTATTGGCCAGGTTGGCAAAATGGATTGGGCGAAACCATTGTTCAAGGCTACTATATGCATCAGGGCGTTGGAATGTGGTTTATGCTTTTCAATCTCGGATTGATGTATTATTTTCTTCCTCAACAATTAAATAAACCTATATACTCTTATAGCTTAGGTATTTTGGCGTTTTGGGTTCAAATCCTTTTTTATACTTTAATTGGAACGCATCATTTCATTTTTAGTGCGATTCCTTGGTGGTTGCAAACTGTTGCCATTGTAGGTAGTGCAGGTATGATAATACCAGTTGTTGCTGGGACTACAAATTTCTTGATGACTTTCAAAGGATCTTGGCACAAGCTTTCAGGCAGTTATACCCTACCGTTTTATTTGATTGGCATCATATTCTACTTCACGGGTTCACTACAGGGAACTGCCGAAGCATTCAAGTTTACCAATTTGGTGTGGCATTTTACCGATTTTACCGTAGCTCATTCGCACCTCACAATGTATGGTATCATCTGCTTTATGCTTTGGGGCTTTATTTATACTGTTGTACCAAGATTAACAGGAAAAGAACCACCTCAAATTACCGTTGGTGCTCATTTTTGGTTAGCACTCATAGGATTGCTTTTCTATACATTCCCACTAATGTACGGTTCTACGCTCAGGGGATTGATGTGGATGGAAGGTAATAAATCATTTATTGAAAGTGTAGAATTGATGGCTCCGTTTTGGCTTTGGCGTGCCATTGGTGGCTCATTGATGTGGCTTTCACATATTCTGTTTGCCTACAACTTTTATGTAATGGTAAAAAAGAAAGAAGAGATTGAAATACCCTCTTCTCCAAAAGACATTTTAAATGCAAAGGTGGCAATAGACAATCAAGAAGTAACAAATTAATATATACGAAATGGAATTTTTCGATAATCATAAAAAACTATTCAGAACAGCACTGGGACTATTTGTTGGTCTTACAATAGTTGTCGCAATAATGCCTGCCATCAACAATCAAGATAATTATGAACCATTGCCTGGCTATGAGCCATTAAGTCAAGAAGCTTATCTCGGTAAAAAAAGTTTTATCGCCAACGGCTGTGTGGCGTGCCATACCCAACAAGTTAGAAACGTAGATATGGACAATGTTTGGGGCGGCAGACCCGGAATACCTGCCGATTATGCAGGGATTTCGAGAACAGATTTTTGGACAAATACGGCTACCTTAATGGGTACTGAAAGAACTGGTCCCGATTTGACGAATATAGGAACTCGACAACCAAGTTTAGCTTGGAATTTATTACACCTCTATCAACCCAGAGCAGTAGTAGAGAAATCAATAATGCCTGCTTACCCTTGGCTATTTGAAATAAAAAATGAATTGGGCGAAAAAGATGTAGAAGTGGTTGTGCCTGATGCATACAGAAAAGGCATAACAGGTAGAATTGTAGCCACACAAGAAGCCCTCAAGTTAGTAGCCTATTTACAAAGTCTAAAGCAAGTGCCTTTGCCTGACGGAAAAGTACCGATGGAATTTTTATACAAGAAAAAAGAAATTCCTGTGGTGGTAAGTGGGAACAATGCCAACCTACCTGACGGAAAATTATTGTACAACAATAACTGTATGAGTTGCCACCAAGCCAATGGCGAAGGACTTAAAGGAGCATTTCCTTCATTAAA
>JADLEN010000244.1 GCA_020846105.1 Chitinophagaceae bacterium
ATCAAATGATAATTGACAACTATGCGATAGCCTTTGACAAATGTCGAAGACCATTTACTTGGTGACAATAACCATTGTATAGTTGGCAAAAATGATATGATGCGTGTCAATAGCCATTAGATGATTGTCAAAAATGATATTATCGGTGACAATGACCATTGCATAGCTGTCAATTATCATTTGATGCTTGTCAAATCACGTAGTATAGTTGGCAATTATCATTTAATAGCGCACGAAGGGTACTAAAGGTAAAATTTGGTGTATGGATACTTGGTAGAAGGCTGCTGCAATTGTTGCAAAGCGTATTATTTGCTGTCGCAAAGATGCTAAGGGTGGGTGGAAGCTATTTTTTGCCTTCGCAAAGGGGATGCTTGCGAATGTGAGGGGGAGGATGTATTTTTGGAGGGATAATGTTGGTGGGTAAGGCTATGTAGGCTGCGCTGAAAAAATTATAAGGAAGAAATTATGCCTAAAGGAAATACAATTGACTAAGTATGAATAGAAATAATCAAAAAGAACCTCTTTTTAGAAAAGTAAATACGAAGGCAAGAAATGTACATCACAATTTCGGCGGAGATTTTAAATATTCAAGAAATAGAAAACAAGAGACATTAGAGCAGATTAAAGGTACAATGTATGGCAAGAAAGAAAGGGGTTTAGACTATACGCCACTTTTTAGATTTTTACTATCAAAAGTTGGTTCAGAATGGAATGAAATATTTAGTGAAGCAAAATCAAGATTAGACAAATCAGAGCCAATTTTTTGGTTAGTCGCATTAAATGAAAATGAAAAAGAGGATTTTGTTAGAGTTGGAGAATCAACCTTTTATTCAGGAATGTATGTTGACGATGATGGGATTTTACAATTATCAAACCCCACATTAAAGCCGACTGATTTAAAACACTATTGTGAATGCTGTACCCATACGTTTAATGGAACCGTTTATTGAAAAAATAACACCCCAATTCGCCGCTGTTCGGAATGTTAGCGCAGCGCATTCCGAACCACAGATAAAGCGGATTTGTAATCCGCTAGCCAACGCGAAAAGTAGCACCCGCGAAAGCGTGAGGGATGTGCCAGGTGGCTGCCCAAGCAGCCAGCCCAAAGGGCCGCAGCGCAGCGGAGCCTAGAGCAGCCCGGCGGCGCCCCTTTGCTAGCAAGCGCTAGGAGGGGGCGGCGACACGCCAAAAAAAAGAAGTAGAAAATGGGTTTTATGCAGGTTCATTGTTGGTATATAGGCGAAAGGGACTAAATTCGCAGCAGCGCGGCTAGGCTGCGGCACCACAAAACGATACAAGTATTATGGCAAAAGCAAAAAAAGAACAAGGACTACTGAACGAGGCTTCGATGAGCTTTATCAAAGAATACCTGAACAACTCTGCGCCAACGGGCTTTGAGGCTAGTGGCCAAAAGATATGGCTAGACTATCTGAAACCCTATGTAGACACGCATTTTGTAGATAACTATGGTACTGCGGTGGGCGTGATAAACCCTGAGGCGGAATATAAAGTAGTGATAGAGGCGCACGCCGACGAGATAAGCTGGTTTGTGCATTACATAACCTCCGAGGGCTATATACACGTGACCCGCAATGGCGGTAGCGACCACCAAATAGCCCCTTCGAAAAGAGTGAATATCTATACCAAAAAAGGTATAGTGCGTGGGGTGTTTGGCTGGCCTGCCATACACGTGCGCCAAGGCAAAGAAGAGAAAAAGCCAGAAACCAATACCATTTGGCTAGATGTGGGTGCCAAAAACAAGAAAGAAGTGGAAGAGCTAGGCGTGCACGTGGGTTGTGTATGCACCTTTACCGAGGGTTTTGAAGAGCTGAACTACGGCTACTGGATAGGCCGCGCCTTTGACAACCGTATGGGTGGCGTGATGATAGCCGAGGTGGCAAGATTGCTGAAAGAAAACAAGAAGAAACTGCCTTTTGGGCTGTATATAGTAAATGCTGTGCAAGAAGAAGTGGGGCTGAATGGCGCGGGAATGATAACCGAAACCATCAAACCCAATGTGGCTATCTGCACCGATGTGACGCACGACACTACATCGCCAATGATGAACAAGAGTATGCAGGGCGAAACGCTGTGCAAAGAAGGCCCTGTGCTGACTTATGCGCCTGCGGTACACAATATCTTGCTAGAAAAAATAATCGAAACTGCGGAAGCGAACAAGATACCTTTTCAACGCCACGCCTCGTCGCGCGTGACGGGTACCGACACGGATGCTTTTGCCTTCTCGAACGGTGGAGTGCCGAGCGCATTGATATCGCTGCCGCTAAAATATATGCACACTACGGTAGAGACGATACATAAAGATGATGTAGAAAACTGCATCCGCCTGATGTACGAGGTGCTGCTGAAGCTGAGCCCAAAGGATAGTTATAAGTATTTGTAGCCTCCCCTGGCCCCTCCGAAGGAGGGGAAGCATGAGGAGCGAGGGAGGATATTTAACCATTAAAAATTAAGAACGTTGTATAGAATAGGACAAGGAATAGATTTTCATCAGTTGGTAGTGGGTAGGGAGTTTTGGCTAGGTGGCGTATTGGTGCCGCACCACAAAGGTGGCCTTGGCCATAGCGATGCCGATGTGCTGCTACACGCTATCTGCGATGCATTATTGGGTGCCTTGGGGCTTGGCGATATTGGCAAGCATTTCCCCGACACCGACCAAAGTTTTAAAGATATAGACAGTAAAATATTGCTGAAAAGAAGCTACGAACTAATCAAAGAGCGTGGCTACGGCATCGTAAATGTAGACAGTACCATACTGCTGCAAGCCCCCAAAATAATGAAGTATGTACCTGCAATGCAAGAGGCTATAGCTGGTATTTTAGCATTAGAAATAACGGACGTTTCTATAAAAGCGACTACTACCGAGCAATTGAGTTTTATAGGGCGCGAAGAAGGAATAGTGGCAACGGCGAATGTATTGTTGTATAAAAAGTAATTGATGCAGCTACCCGAAGGCAAGAAAGTTTATTTCGCTTCTGATTTTCATCTTGGTATCCCCGACCACGCGAGCAGCTTGGTGCGGGAAAAGCTGATATGCCGATGGCTAGATGAAATAAAAGCAGATGCGGGGCATATTTTCCTTGTGGGCGATATGTTTGATGCTTGGATAGAGTTTAGGAATGTAGTGCCCAAAGGTTTTGTACGTTTCCTAGGCAAGCTAGCCGAGTTGCGCGACTTGGGCATTACGATAGAAGCCTTTACGGGCAACCACGACTTGTGGATGAATGGCTATTTTGAGGATGAACTAGACATACCTGTGCATCACCACGAAATAATAAGAACCATAAACGGCAAGACCTTTTTGATAGCCCACGGCGATGGACTAGGCCCAGGCGATAAAGGTTATAAGTTTTTGAAAAGCATTTTGAGGAATCCGCTTTGCCAATGGCTGTACCGCAGAATACACCCCGATACGGCATTGGGGCTTGCGCAGTATTTTAGCGAGCGTGGCCCTAAGCATATTGGCGAAATAGAGGAAACCTTTAAAGGAGCAGACAAAGAGTTTTTGGTGCAATATTGCCACGAGGTATTGGCAAAAGAACAAGTAGATTATTTTGTATTTGGACATAGGCATTTGGCCTTAGCGTATCCTTTGCCAAACGATAGTTTGTATATAAACCTTGGCGATTGGATAAACTACAACAGCTATGCCGTATTTGACGGTGTGGATTTAAAACTTCAATATTACAATAAATAATGCAGCAGAAAAGAACGCTCATATTGATGCGCCACGCCAAAACAGAAGTGCAACAGCCGGGGCAAAAAGACTACGACCGCGCCTTGACTGAAAGAGGTCAAAACGATGCCGCGCAAATGGGTAAAAGACTGCGAGCACTAGGCATATATCCAGAAATGATATTTCATAGTAGTGCAGTACGCACACAGCAAACTGCCGACATTGTAGCAACAACGATGGACACCAAGCCTGCCCAAATACAAGCTTTGGAGCAGCTATACCTTTGCGAAGCGCATACCTTAGAGCATTTGGTACTAGACATGCCCAAGCATATACACACAGCCATGATTATAGCCCACAACCCGGGCATTAGCACATTTGTGTACGAGAGCAACCGTATGGCCCTGAGCAGTGCCATGCCTACGGCTGGTATCGTAGTTTTTAGCATTGATACAGCAGATTGGCAAGGCTACAATAAGGCAAAAAAGAATATAGAACTTATCGATTTTCCAAAGAATAACTTATGAGTATAACAGAAACAGACAGCCTTGTATTGGAGCAATTGTTCGAAGACCATTTTGGTATCAAAGCCGAAAGTGTAAGTATAATACCTATGTCTGGCTCGGACAGGCGATACTATAGGATAGGCGCTGGTAGCACCACAGCTATTGGCACCTTCAACCAGAATATTGCCGAAAATAATTCCTTTTACTACTTTACCGACCTTTTTCGGAAACACGAAATAAACGTGCCCGAGATATACAAAACAGGGAAAGACAGAAGGTATTACTTGCAACAAGACTTGGGCAACACCACACTATTCGACGAGTTGCAAAACAAGGGCTTGTGCGACGAGGTGAAGGAGTATTACAAAATGAGCTTGGAGCAGCTAGCCAAACTGCAATGGATGGCAGGGCGAGAGGCCGATTACAATCAGTGTTTTGGTACCAAACAATTTGACGAAAAAGCAATTAGCGCCGACTTCTTGTACTTCAAATACTACTTTGCCGACCTGCAAAAAATAGTGTACGACAAGACAGAGCTTACAGAAGAGATAGAAGAAATAAGTAAAGACCTTGGACGCATACAACCCAAGATGCTTATGTATCGCGACTTTCAGAGCCGCAACATAATGCTATACGACGATAAGGTATATTTTATAGACTATCAAGGCTGTATGCAAGGCCCGCCGCAATACGATATTGCATCGCTACTATGGCAAGCCAAAGCACAGCTGCCACAGAAATGGAAAGATGAATTGCTGAATAGCTATATCACTAGCCTCAATAACCTGCCAATGGCCAAAGTAGATGAGATGTACTTGCGCAGAGGTTACTCGCAATTTGTAATGCTGCGCCTAGTGCAGGTATTGGGTGCATATGGCTTTAGAGGATTGCTAGAGCGCAAGCCCCATTTTATAAGTAGCATAAGCCCCGCATTACAAAATTTGGCTACCTTTTTAGACGATAATCCGCAAATACCAAGCTACCCCAAAATGCGTGGCTTGCTAGAAAATATTAGTAGTAAGGAAATACAAAAAAATTACGAAACAGTACAAGCCAAAACAGAAAGTAAGCTGAAGGTTATCATCAATAGCTTTTCTTATAAAAAGGGAATACCAAAAGACGAAACAGAAAATGGTGGAGGTTTTGTATTTGATTGTCGTGGTATATTGAACCCCGGTAGGATAGAGACTTATAAAAAGCTTAGTGGCTTAGACGAGCTGGTGCAATATTACTTGCTTACCGAAACCGAAATGCCTAATTTCTTAGAGCATATCTATGCTATAACAGACATCAGTATAGTAGATTATTTGCACCGCGATTTTGAAAGCTTGCAAATAAATTTTGGATGCACTGGCGGTCAGCATCGTTCTGTTTTTGCAGCCGAAAAACTTGCTATGCATCTACGTACGAAATATAATTTGACCGTAACAATAAACCATACCAACCAAAAAAACTGGCTGCGCTAGTTATAATATTTTAAAACAGCACGATGAGAAAACAACTTACAGCTATCATGTTTGGCACACTGCTTTTGGCTGCATGCGGCAACAACAAAACAGAACATGCGGGCAATACGCAAGCTGTTATTGCAAAGGATATGCACACGCTCAGCAATGCCGATAGTATATTAATTAAACACCTTTCGCTAGACCTGACCGTGGATATGGACAGCCAACAATTGTACGGATGGGCAGGATGGGAAATTGAAAATACCATGGGTGCTCAGTCTCTTCGGCTAGACAATCATGATTTAATTATCGACTCGGTATTGGTAGATGGTGTGGCAGCCACATTCTCTATAGGAGCAAAACAAGAACACCTTGGCGCAGCTTTAATTATTCCTTTGCTCAAAGAAAGCCATAAAGTAATGATTAAGTATGCTGCGAGCAAAGGTGCCAAAGCATTACAATGGTTAGCTGCTTCGCAAACGATAGGCAAAAAGCAACCCTTTTTATACACACAGTCCGAGAGTATTTATGCGCGCAGTTGGGTGCCTTGCCCAGATGGGCCAGGTATTCGTTTCAGCTACTCGGCACGCATTCAAGTACCCAAAGGTATGATGGCAGTGATGAGTGCAAGTGGTAATGCACAGCAAGCCAATGACTCAGGTATTTATCACTTTGAGATGGAAAAGCCAATACCCGCATATTTATTGGCCTTGGCTGTTGGCGATATTCGTTTTAAAGCTATAGACGAGCGCACCGGTGTATATGCCGAGCCCGAAATGATAGCAAAAGTGGCAAATGAATTTGCTGAAATAGGTAAGATGGTAAATACTGCCGAAAGCCTTTATGGGCCCTATGCTTGGGGTAGGTACGACGTTATTGTATTGCCCGCAGGATTCCCGATTGGTGGTATGGAAAATCCAAAGCTCACTTTCTGCACACCCACCGTTATTGCCGGCGACCGCTCTCTTGTAAATCTTATTGCGCATGAGCTAGCACATAGTTGGAGTGGCAATTTGGTAACCAATGCCACTTGGGACGATATTTGGATGAACGAGGGATTCACCGTTTATTTTGAGCGCCGCATAAGCGAAGCAATGAACGACAAAACTTATGTAAATATGCTTTGGGAGCTTGGCTATCAGGACTTGGAAATGGCAGTAGAAGATTTTGGAAAAGACAGCAGAAAAACTTGGCTAAAGCAAGACCTCAAAGGCAAAGATGCCGATGAAGGATTGTCGGACATCCCCTATGAAAAAGGCGCGCTATTTCTTTGGCTAATAGAGCAAAATGTGGGCCGAGAAAAATGGGATGCATTTTTGAAAAACTATTTTGCAACACATGCTTTTCAAACGATAACCACCGAAAAATTTCTCGATTATTTAGACAAAAATTTACTTAAAGGCGATAGTGCATTATACAAGATGTTGGATGTAAATGCTTGGGTGTATGGCCCGGGAATTCCTGCCAATGCGCCTCGTGCCGCAATGGAGCGTTTTGAAAAAGTGAACATAGAAAGAGCTAAATTTTTGGAAGAAAAAAGTACTAAAAACCTGAACACTGCTAATTGGACAACTCATGAATGGCTGCATTTTCTCCGCAAAATGCCCAAAGATTTGACCACAGATCAAATGGTTGTTTTGGACCAAGCCTTTCATTTTACCACTGCAAAAAATAGCGAGATTGCCGACCTTTGGTTTGTAATGTCTGTGCGCGCTGGCTACGAAAAAGCCTATGGTGAAATGGACAAATTTCTGAGTGTTACGGGCCGTCAAAAATTCATCATTCCGCTATACGAAGAGATGATGCAAACAGGAAAGGTTGAGATGGCAAAAGCAATTTACAAAAAACACAAAACCAATTATCACCCATTAGCGCAAAGCAAATTGGACAAAATAATTAAGTAGTTAAAAAAGGAAATTTAAAAAAGACTCTTTTTGAGTCTTTTTTTTATATTTGTACCAACCTAAAAATAATTATCATGAAAAAAATACCACTAAGCATAGGCTTGGTTTCTTTATTTTTGAGCACCAAAGCTCAAAAATTTGAATGGGCATCCAATATGGGTGGCTCGCTTAGTACCATTGGCACTTCCATTGCAGTGGACAATCTCAACAACGTATACACTGTTGGTACTTTTAACGGGATTGCAGACTTGGACCCTAGCAATCTAGTGATAGCCAATGTAACTGCTAATGGAGGCGAAGATATTTTTATTACAAAATTCAACTCAAAAGGCGAATACATTTGGGGCAAAAGTATTGGTGGCACAGGTACAGACTTGGCGCATCACATAAAGTTAGATGCTGCTGGCAACCCGTATATTATTGGTAGTTATGAAGGTGCTGTAGATTTTGACCCAAGCACTTCGGGCACTACAACACTTACAGCCAATGGGTCTTCAGATATTTTTGTAATGAAAATGTACGTGAATGTCAATCTTCAATGGTCTAAATATTTTGGTGGAAAG
>JADLEN010000245.1 GCA_020846105.1 Chitinophagaceae bacterium
ACCGCTTTTAGTGTTGCCTTGTCTATGATACTCAAATTATCGTCGTGGGTGTGCCAGTGCTGCTTGAAGCCCATATTATTGGTGTTGATTATGTCTATTGTTGGAATTTTAATTAGCGTATTTACATAATAATGATCGTCAACTGTGCTGATGCCCTCTGTAAAGGGGAAGTAAGAAGAGTATCCTGCACGCCCTGCTGCTTGATATACTTTTTCTAAAACATTTGGTGCAAACTGTCTTGAACGTCCTTCTATCGGAAAACTTGCACCTTTTGCACCCACCATATCTAGCAATATACCAAACTCGGCTGTGTAACCTGCTACGTGCGGGTTTCGTGCCCAGTATTGTGTGCCTAAGCAATAACTATCTTCGCCCCATTCGGTTTTTCCATAATCCTCTACATCGGTAAAGAATATATCAATGCCTAAATCGGCTGGTATTTTTTGCGTATGTAAATGTCGTCCAAGCTCTATAAGTACACCCACCCCACTAGCGGCATCATCTGCTGCTAAAATAGGTTTGGTACTTGCACTATCGTCTTCGTCTGCCCAAGGGCGGCTGTCCCAATGTGTTAGCAGTAATATTCTGCGTTTTGCATTGGGGTTGATAGCGCCAATAAGGTTGATACAAGGGAGTTTTGATCCATCGCCAGCTGTTACTATTGTATTTTGCACGTACACCGTGTCGCAATATTTTTCTAATGCTTGCTGCATCCAAGCGGCACAGTTTTTTTGCCCAATAGTGCCTGGAATTCTGTAGCCAAAACTCAATTGCTTTTCGATATGATTATATGCCGAGTCTGCATTAAAATCAGGAACGGAAATACTAGGGCTACTTTCGGCAGGGTTTTCTGTTTTTGCAGTTTCAGATGTTTGCTCATTTTCACAGCTTTGCATTAGCAATGATGAGGATAAAATAGTGCAAAAAAACAATCGTGTAAATTTCATTTAGAATGGTTTTTTTTAAGTTATAAGGCTACTAAATAAAAGCCTCTTTCTCTAATCGAAGCTAAAGAAAGAGGCATAATTTTTTTCAAAGAAATCTTTATTTCAATTTCACTTCATCGGCTTGTAGCACCTCTTTATTGTCGCCATCGTTGTTGCTTACAAATGCAGCTATGTAGCAATTGTCAAGGTTCCATGTCGCATCAGGTGTAAACACGTAATTGAACTCATACACACGCCCTGCTTGCTTTGTAGCCACCGAATCTAACACGGGCAAACCATTAAAGGGTGTGAGTGCTTTGCGAAAAACATGGTTGTGCTCATACTCAGTCTCTATCCTATCCGAAAATTCTTGTGCATCAATTATTTTGCTCTCTAGCACACCAATTGTCAATATATTTTTTACACTTACTGCTTTGGTATAGGCCATTACTATTTTCAAATTCACCTTGTTCTCCGTAGCGTCATACTCCGATGTCATGTGCATATTCAATGGCGAAGCTATTGCTATTCGCTTATTCGTTTCATTAGACCATTGTGGTCTAGAGGCTAGCATCGATGTTCCTACTTCTATTCTATCTATACCTGCTGCTGGTATCACCGATACGCCACCAAAAATTACATCGCCAATATTAGTGGCTTCTGTATTTCTAAAATCATAAAGACTTTTTACACCTTTTTTATCTATTGGGGCAAAGATACCTCCTGTAACACCACCATTAAATGTGTGGTAGGCAATAGCTACTATCCTATCAGGGTTGCTATTGGCAAGGCTTGCAACCACTTCGTGACCGGCAGGGCAGTTGGTACAAGAAGCGCCTGTAAATTCTTCTATCAATACTTTACGCAATTGGGCAGTTTCTACTGTTGTAGTATAGGTAGAGTCTGTAATACCTTCTTGCAGGCCCATATTGATAACTACATCCTTTTCTTTGCAAGAGTGCAAGCCCAGCAAAAGACCAGAAATACCTAAAAAAATTATTTTTTTCATCGACAATCAGTTGATTTTTATACTAAAATAAATGAACTCCGAAATTACAACTTTATTTTTATTGCAACATTCTTACACGCAAAACTATTTTTTGCAAAAGCCTATCAATACTTGGCAAAAGTCACTATCGATAGGCAATTCTGGTTTGCTATATGTGGCCATATTTGCTTGCTTATCGCTACTCACCGTTTTCAAGGGGTGGTTCATCTGGTCTATTATCACTAGCTTGGCTGCGGGCATTGCTTTTTTCAGTAATTGCGCATCTGCCACAGACACTTGCAAGTCTGTATTGCCTTGTATTATCAACACAGGTATGCTCAGCTTTTTTAGTTCCTCTTGTGGGTCGTAGGCCATCCAAGATATCATATAGGGTTGTACACTCTTACGAAATACCGATGCTACTGTAGCGTCTTTGGCTTCCATCATCTTGCCGCTGCGCAAAGAGGCTATTATCTTATCACTCTCCTCAGACAATTGGGGTGCATTAGTTTTTATCTGCTTGCTCAGTATGGTGCCCGCATCTTCGCCAGGCCCAGCAATAGATATGTAGCCATCTATTTTTTCTTTTTGGGCAGCCAGCATACCTATTAGCGAGCCTTCGCTATGCCCGGCTATCAACACTTTTGCAAACTGCTTGTCGGCTTTTATCTTCTTTACAAAAATCACGGCATCGGCTACCATATCATCAAAGCGCATGTCTTCTTCTTTGCCTACTGCATTTTTGCTATCGCCCACCCCGCGCTTGTCGTAGCGTACTGTGGCTATGCCAGCATTAGCTAGCGAGTCTGCAAGCATTTTAAAGGCATCTGTTTTCAAGCCCATCATACTATTACAATCCCTATCGGTGGGGCCCGAGCCTGCTATTATAAGCACTACATTGGGCGTAGGCAACTTGGCCACTGGCATTTGTAAAGTACCAAAAAGGGTATCGCCTTTGGCCGTCACTGCATTAAAATTGTTGGTATTACCTTCTGCCTTGGCAGCTATTTGTGCTACCAAAAGCAGCAATATTATTCCTAATTTTTTCATCCTTATTTTGTCTTTTTAACTTTGTTACGGTTGCCAAAGTCCATATCTCTACCTACACTAAACAACAGCAGATTCACTTTGGTATTCCTAGGGTTATACAATGCCGTATTGCTCAAGAAATTGGTGGGGTAATATTGAATTTTGAACGTAGTGCCACTAACTGCCACGCCTGCAAATACATAGGGCAGCAGCAGCTCGGTGTTGTTGCTAAACCAATCATTCGTTTTTACTTTAGATTGGGTATTGCTCCAAAATTTATATTTGTAATGCACTGCCACATCTAGCCCGCCACCTGCAAAAAAATAATCCCTGCTTTTCATATTACCCAAGCGCAACCCCACAGGCACACCTAGTGCATATACACGCTGCTTTGCAGTCATATCGTTAAAAGAGTACTTTTCTATAAAGCCAATATTTTTAAGGTCTAGCCCGGTATAGATGCCTACATTATTGCTAAAATTGTAATTGTAGGTAAAGCCAAAATGAAAAAACGCTGAAAAACGCAGGGTACCCAAGCTTTGTTTACCGCCATTGTCTATGAGGGCTGTAGAAAAGATGGCAGCGTCTAGCGAATTGCCAAAATAGGGCTTGCGTACCAGTACTTTCGGGCTGCTATTAAGTCCTATTTTTATTCTGTGCCCTGCACTGTCTTTGCTGCTTGTTATTTCTTGGGCTTGTAGGTTTGTTGTGGCCAATATTATGGCGCTAATACTTAGTAGTTGCTTCATTTTTTTGGTTTTAAAGGGCAAAGATAATTGCAAATGTCTGCTATTTTTTCAGGTTTATTGTTATGGCATAGTCATTGCCTAGGTATACTTACTTCATTTTGACTCTTTTGGGCTTCCCTTCTTTGACATAATGTCTGTATTTTTAAAACTTTTTCAACAAAAGCCTTTTTTCTCTATGAAATCTATGATAGATATGATGCTCAGCAGCCACGACCAAGAAATGGAGTTTATGCCCATAGTGCCACTAGGCGAAGACGAGCTAAACGACGAAGAAAAGAAAAACCTCCCTACCGATATCCCCATTATCGTCTTGCGCAACACCGTACTCTTCCCCAACGTAGTACTACCCATCACCGTCTCGCGCGAAAAATCGGTAAAGGCCATAGAATTTGCCAACACCAATGGCAAGTGGATAGGTGTCTTGGCACAAAAAGACATGAACACCGAAGACCCCACCGCCGAAGAGATTTATACCACAGGCACCCTTGCCAAAATAGTGAAGCAGATAAAAATGCCCGACGGCAACACTACCCTCTTCATCATGGGCCGCATGCGCTTTAGCCTCAAAGAGCTCACCCAAACAGACCCCTTCTTCAAAGCACACATCCACCTCAAGGACGATGTGTACCCAAAGAACGACAACGAGTTCGACGCCATAATGTCCTCCGTGCGAGACTACTCCGAGAAGATTCTTACCCAATCGCCCAACCTACCTAGCGAGGCAGGCATTGTCTTGCGCAACATCGAGCAGCAATCTTTTCTCCTACATTTCATAGCCTCCAATATCAACGCCAAGCTTACCGACAAGCAAACACTCCTAGAGATAGACGACCTCAAAGCACGTGGCGAAAAACTATTGCAAATACTCCAAGCCGAGCTGCAAATCGTAGAACTCAAAAACGAAATAACCAACAAAACCCGTGGCGAGATGGACAAGCAGCAGCGCGAGTACTTCTTGCAGCAGCAGCTCAAGTCTATCAAAGACGAGCTTGGCGGAGACCCCAACGAGCGCGAGCTACGCGACCTCATAAAACGTGCCGAGGGCATGACCTGGCCCGACACCGCCCGCGAGCTTTTCCAAAAAAACATACAAAAGCTAGAGCGCATGCACCCTAGCACACCAGACTATTCCGTAGTATACAACCATCTCGATCTCATGCTAGACCTGCCTTGGAGCACCGTCACCGCAGACAGCTACGACCTGCCCCACGCACAGAAAGTGCTAGACGATGACCACTACGGCATGCACAAAATCAAAGAACGCATACTAGAATACCTAGCCGTGCTCAAGCTCAAAGGCGATATGAAATCGCCCATACTCTGCTTCGTAGGCCCTCCCGGCATCGGCAAAACCTCCCTCGGCCGCTCCATAGCCAACGCCATAAACCGCAAATACGTGCGCCTATCACTCGGTGGCCTGCACGACGAGAGCGAAATACGCGGACACCGCAAAACCTACATCGGCGCCATGCCCGGCCGCATCATACAATCCCTACGCAAAGTCAAGTCTGCCAACCCAGTCTTTATCCTAGACGAGATAGACAAAATAGGCCGAGACCACCGCGGCGACCCATCATCTGCCCTGCTCGAAGTACTAGACCCCGAGCAAAACAGCAGCTTTTACGACAACTACCTCGAGATGGAGTTCGACCTCTCCAAAGTACTATTCGTAGCCACCGCCAACAGCCTACAAGACATACAACCCGCCCTACGAGACCGCCTCGAAATCATACAACTCAGCGGCTACGCCATCGAAGAAAAAACCGAAATAGCCAAAAAACACCTCATACCCAAGCAAAAAGAACTACACGGACTACGCAAAACCCCTACCCGCTTCTCAGACAAAGTACTACAACAAATCATAGCAGACTATACCCGCGAAAGCGGCGTCCGCGAGCTAGATAGGCTCATAGCATCCGTCATGCGCAACGTAGCCAAAAACGTAGCACTAGAGCAGCCCATCACACCCAGCATCACATCAGACAAGGTCATAGCCATACTAGGCCAGCCCAAGTATGCCAACGATATATACCAGCGCGGCCTACCCCCAGGCGTAGCCGTAGGCCTAGCCTGGACCTCCGTAGGCGGCGAGATACTCTTTATCGAAACCAACCACGCCAAAGGCAAAGGCGCCCTTACCCTCACCGGCAACCTAGGCACCGTCATGAAAGAGAGCGCCACCACAGCCCTATCCTACATACGCGCCCACGCCACCCAGCTAGGTATAGACCCTGCCAGCTTCGACGAGTACAACATACACATCCACGTACCCGAAGGCGCCGTACCCAAAGACGGGCCCAGCGCAGGCATCACCATGCTCAGCGCCCTCACCTCGCTACTCACCGGCCGCAAGCTGCGCAACTACCTAGCCATGACCGGCGAAATAACCCTCCGAGGCCAAGTGCTACCCGTAGGCGGCATCAAAGAAAAAGTACTAGCCGCCCGCCGAGCAGGCGTCAAAGAAATAATCCTTTGCGCCCAAAACCAAAAAGACATAGAAGACATAGACCCGCTCTTTATCAAAGGCATCAAGTTTCACTACGTCAAAGAAATGACCGAAGTACTAGCCATAGCCCTCAAATAGCACAGCCCCCCACATACACACACGTGCCTAGCCACCACAGCAAGCGCGTGTGTTTTTTTTGGGCCTGCCCTTATGAATACGTTCATGCGGGCGTGTCGCCGCCCCTCTACGCACATGCTAGCAAAGGGCGGCGCCGGGCTGCTCTAGGCTCCGCTGCGCTGCGGCCCTTTGGGCTGGCTGCAAGGGCAGCCACCTGGCACATCCCTCACGCTTTCGCGGGTGCTACCTTGCGCGTTGGCTGTGGGGCTCGCTCGCCACACGCTTCCGTCATTGAAGCAAGAAGAAAGCAAAGCTTTTGACGAAGCTTGCGACCGAAGGTCAAGCAATCTAAATAACAAACCACAACCCAACCACATGCTGTCACCCTGAGCATAGGCGAAGCCTACGCACGAAGTGCTCGAAGGGCGACAACACCACAACCCAACCGCAACAAACATTCCCCTCCTCGGAGGGGCTAGGGGTGGGTAAAAACAAAAAAGCAACCGCTTACTCAGCGATTGCTTTTTCCTTGTAGCTCCTCTGCACAAATGCAGCAGTAGCTTTGTGTTTTATTCTTTCAGCACCTTTGCGCTGCCTTCTACGCCTTCTTTGGTGGTTATTTTTAGCAGGTAGTTGCCTTTTGCAAGCTCTTGCAGATTGATGCTTGCATCGCTTGCTTTTATTACTTCACGCTTGAGCATACGCCCTTGCATATCATACAGCGCGACAGTGCTACCGATGGCTGCGCCTCGTATGTGGAGGATATCTTGGGTGGGGTTTGGGTAAAAGCTTATTTCTTTGTTTACACCTGTTAGCGGGCTTATGCTAAGGCTTGGGTTATTGTACCTTGCTATTGCAAATGTTCCAGTGCCTGAAAAAAAATGACTAGAACCCGCCGCAACAATTTTCCCATCTGCCTGAATGGCTAAAGCAGTTGCTGCATCTTGTTTGGTACCTATAGAAGTAGTAACAATACCGTCACTATCAAAACTATTGTCCAAACTACCATCAGTATTGTATTGTACCAAGGCAAAATCTATTTTAGTACCCGTATTAGAATATCCAACTACAACAATTTTACCATCTTTGTGTAAAGCAACTTTATACAAATAATCATTAATGGTTCCTAGTCTTGTTGTTACTATTCCATCTGTATCAAAACTTGAATCTAACCTGCCATTGGGATGGTAACGAACCACTGTAAATGCTCTTGAGCTTCCAAATGTAGTATTCCCGGCAGCTATAATTTTACCATCTTTTTGTATCACTATTGATCTTGCATCAGCATTATTGCTACCAATGGTAGTGGTAACAATGCCATCTTTATCGAAGCTAGTATCTAAGCTGCCATTGCTCAAGTATCTTGCCAAAGTGTAAACTACTTGAGTAGCATCGCGGCTAAATCCTGCTACTACAATTTTTCCATCGGCTTGAAGTGAAACAGATCTGATATAAGCATCGTCTGTGCCAATAGTGGTTGTTTGAATGCCATCTCCGTCAAAACTGTTGTCTAAACTACCATCAGTATTGTAACGCAAAATTGTGAAATCACCATACTTTCCGCTTTTGCTAAAGCCTGCTACTACAATTTTTCCATCGGGCTGAATCGATACTGCATTTGCATTATTTACAAAACTACCCACCCTAGTAATAACAATCCCATCACCATCAAAACTGCTGTCTAAACTTCCATTTGTATTAAAGCGAAGCACAAAAATATCATATTTTGCACTTTTTGCATTATGCCCAACTACCACAATTTTTCCATCACTTTGGATAGCAATTGCTTGTGCTTCATCATTCTCAATACTCACTGTTACAATAC